>JAKBHQ010000290.1 GCA_021836665.1 Thermoplasmata archaeon | reverse complement strand
GCAGGACAGCTCACATCTCTACAGATCCACCTGCGCTTGTGCCAGATGAGTCTAACCGGACGGCCAAAGCATGGCAGGTCATTGAGCTCTACCCGGTAGGTTCCCTTGGAGTAACTCTCACCACCGCATAGAGAACACTTTGGTCGTTCACCTCGACACTCGATGTGAACACGAAGAGGCAGTTTTACCCCTTTGTCATCCAGATCCTCGACACCGATCAAATTGACATCTTCAAGACCGAGCAGGATCTCGGCAATTCGGCTAGCATTTTGTTCCACAGGGGTTCTCCAGGTTAAGTTGTTTGGTTGACTAATCCATTCTGGCAGAACCCCTGTGACTCTCCAAACTCACCCCTGGCGTCTGGTTAGGACTGACTAAATTCCCCATTGAAGTCAAAGGAGCCGCTAAAGCGTCTCTTCGCACTGCGTCTCGCGTAGAACTATAGGGGACTGGGCCATACCGAATGGATACGCGGTCACCTCCAGGGTGGAGGAAGAATCGCCCCTGTCATCTGGCTAGGTTAACTCGATAACGGGTTGGCGCAGGATCGTACGGAGCTTGTTGGGCTCAGTTTTGCGAAAATCGCTGAAGTAGATCTCGTGGTGCTTCCCTGTCATCTTGAGTCCGAAGGCAGGAATGAACTGGTTATGCATCTGTTCTAAAGTTTCAGCTTCTTCGTCAAACGAGCCAAGGTGTAGCGTCTGCACGCACTGCCGCTCCTCCAGGGTTTCCAGTCGTACCCGTTCGAGTCCAGTCGGTGGATTTTTCGCAGCGACCCTGGCGACCACAGTGTGAAACAGCTCGCGGGTGATCCAGTCGGGCACCATCGACATCATCGTCCAGTCCCAGCGGGATTTGTCTCTGGCGGTCGTATACGTCGCCATGTCCTCCGACCACCACAAGCCCTCCAGCGGCATAACAACATAATCGCGGCCGAGGTCCTGCTTGCTGGCGAATTTCAGCTTGTACGCGACGGGATACAGTGCCTGGACGGCATCGACGAACTCCTGAGACGAGTTTGGGTCGCCATGACCATCGACCATCAGGTACTGCATCGGCGGAACCTCCAGGACGCGGAACTCGCCAGGCTTTGCTCTGTAGCAATCCAGGCTGTTCTTAAAATCCATCTTCATCACTGCCGCTCTCTCCACCTATTTGCGTACTTGCAAAATTGTATGGTAACCTGACCTCTGCTTTAGGTGGCCACGTCTTTGTACTCACAGCGTTTCTTACAGATATACTGGCCTCATGCCTTCGCACGGACAAAGTGTAGTGACAGTTGAAGGGCTTGTCAAACATTACAACTCCCTTCTGGCAATCGATCATCTCGACCTCGAAATCAAGATGGGGGAAGTATTTGCTCTTTTGGGTCCCAATGGAGCGGGTAAAACTACAACTGTTGAGATACTGGAGGGGTTTAGGGCTCGGGATAGCGGAAGCGTTCAAGTCCTTGGTCTCGATCCTTCGGATAGAGCCGTACTACCTTTTTTGCGTCGTCGAATTGGGGTTGTTCTTCAAGATCTAGCCGTAGAACCCTATTTGACGGTGAAGGAGGTCCTCGTCCGTAGTGCAGCCTATTTCCCTAATCCCAGGAATGTTGATGAAGTCGTCGAGGAGATAGGTCTCGCAGATAAAGCTTCTTCTAGAATCAAGACCCTTTCCGGCGGACAGCGTCGAAGGCTTGACTTGGGGCTTGGTATTGTGGGTAACCCTGAACTCTTATTTTTGGATGAGCCGACGACTGGTTTTGACCCCGCATCACGTCGGGAAGCCTGGAATGTTCTGAAGCGCCTTGTCAAAGAGGGAACCACGGTCTTGCTTACCACCCACTATTTGGATGAAGCCGAGGCATTGGCCGATCGATTGGCAATCATTTCACATGGCCGTATTGTTGCCGAAGGTACTCCAAGCACAATCGGCGGGCGTGAAGCAAGTGAGGCTGTAATCCGCTTTCGCCGCTACGGAGATGTCTTCGACGATGGTCTGATTTCTAGGTTAGCTTCTGATTCTCGAGTAGTCAGGGGACCAGAGTTCGTGGAGTTACACACCAAAGACGAGGTTCGTGTGCTGAACAACCTTACAGCCTGGGCACTCGAAGCAGAGATGCCGCTTTCCGGACTTACAGTACAGAGGATGACACTTGAAGACATCTATCTCAGACTGGTTTCTGAGGCACAGGAAACCACAAACAGAGTTAGCAACCTAGCCAGCTTCTCGCAGGCGGAGAGACCATGAGCAATTCGTTGGCCACAAGTGATACGAGCTCACCTGTTAACCGTGTACGGATGGTGCTAACAGAAATCAAGTACCAGCAGCTGATGTTTTGGCGCAACCGGTCCAGCGCTATATTCACGATTGGATTTGCTTCGGTCTTTCTGGTCATGCTAACTGCGACGGTGCATGGCCACATCACTTACTTGCACGACGTCACGATGGCGCAATATTACACGCCTGGATTCATGGCGTATGGCGTGATTTCTGCCACGTTTACAAATCTCGCTATGATAACCGTTCTGCGCAGAGAAAATGGCCTCCTGAAACGCCTCCGTCTCAGCCCGCTTCCGGGATGGGCATTGATTTCTGCCATGATTTCAAGCTCCATGATTGTCGCAGTAATCGAGTCTGCAGTGCTTCTTGCAATTGGAATGTTGGCGTTCGGCGTTAGTCTGGATGTGTCAGCAGTGGCGCCGCTGGCAGTCGCCGTAGTTGTCGGATCTGTGGCCTTCTCGTCGATGGGTCTAACGGCATCTACTCTCGTATCCAGCGAAGACTCTGCGGGTCCTGTGATCAACATAGTATTTTTTGTCTTTCTGTTTCTGTCGGGAGTCTGGTTTCCTCTTGATCCCGGATCAGTCCTTGCAAAGGTCAGTAACTATTTTCCGATTCGAAGACTTCTGTTGGCGATATTTCAGCCGTTCATCGGTCATGGAGTTGACCCCTGGGCTTGGAAGGATCTTTCGGTCGTGGTGATTTGGGGGATTGTGGGCGTTGTCCTTGCCATAAGGCGTTTTCGTTGGTCACCATGGAAAGATGACCACCCAACTCATTCCAGCTTTACTCTAAGGCGGCGCTCCTAGCTTATCGGACAGCTCCGCTGGAACCAGGGCATACGTGTCTCGTCCATTAGTAGCAACTGCCCTGGATAAATGGAACTGAGTACCAGCGATTCGACTTTGTCTGTTTGGATGTTGAATATCGTAAACGTAGTGCCACTACTACA
>JAKBHQ010000284.1 GCA_021836665.1 Thermoplasmata archaeon | reverse complement strand
GTAGTCCGACCGACACGTGACTTGAGGCAGCGGAGCCGACTACTGCACTATTTGTAAGTGACGGGAAGGCGAAGACGATCGAACCAAGGGCGAGGGCAAGTGCGACGCGCGGGGAGCGGCGGATGGCACAGAGCGAAGCCCCCCTAGCCGATAAAAATCTTCTCTGTGTGGTGGGATTACGCATCCGAGTGGCTCCTTTGTCCCTGCCTTGACACTCAGTGAAGGCAACTAAGGAAGGTATCGGACACAGTAAGTAATTACTTTATAAAAAAAATACTCTACGTGCTGTTATACGGGCGAGTAAACGCTTGAAGTGCTGGAAAATGCGAATAAATCTCACAAAAAAGTTACGCTTAGTGGGGAAAAGTTCGCTTACTGCGCCGCATCAGTCGAGTCTTGATATTTGTCCAGAAACATGGCCTCGCAGAAATGTGGCAAGTTTTCCCCGATAGAGCCTCTTGACGCACTAGGCACAAGAGAACATACGCGGCCTGGGCTATTTCGGTTTTGTATTAAACAGCCGCTGGTGGGTGTGGCAAGTTGGTAAGCCACTGGAATTCTGGACATTCGCGCCCTTTATAGATAGCGCTTTAGCGGCGATTCCAAGGAAAAACACGATTGAGGTTCGTAACCGAGCCTTGCCCTTGGTCATCGGTGTCGGTAAGCCAGACCCCCCCCTACCAGGTGGGTGGGACGAGCTGGGCCAAGGGTCCGTAGGCTTGATAGGAAAAGATTACGCAGGCAATGAGTATCAGGAACCATAATGATGTACGTTTTTTGGCCATTATGGCAGCCACCAGAGCCAAAATATCCGCAGCAATCCACAGGATGGCGAGCCAGTTTGATACGTGCTTGATAACGGTCTTGTGGGCGGCCAACTGAGTTATTTCAATTCGCCTAGTCGAGGTGGTGACGTTTGCAGCTAGCGTGGCTGACCTATCCAAAGTTGCTCTGACAATCAGCCTTTGGGCGGCAGAATAAAGCGGTGTGCAGGTAGTTAGGGTTAGGGACCAGCCCTGCGTTGGAGCTAGCACTGAGATGTCACTCGGTTGAACTACTCGGATCCAGGCGACGGAATAGACCCAGCTTGAGCCTCCGACCGAAAGGGTAATTAGGTCGCCGGGTTTGACAGCGTTCAGGTCGTAAAAGGGGCGCAACCAAGTTGTCCTGTGGCCGGCGATGGCCACATTGCCAACTTCCCCAGGGAGGGCGGTATTTGGATAGTGTCCCGGTCCCTCCTGGAGGCGAAGCTCATCGGCACCCTCCACGACCACGTCGTTTACGACTCCGGCTGTTGGGATGGACAGCTTTGCGAGGGGCGTGCCGAGGGGTATTGTGCTGGGCCAAATCGCCGTCGGGACGGTGGTAGGAACATGTTTGGAAGTAACGGTCTTGACCGTCCGCTGCTTAGTCAGCTCACCACTCAACACCTTCTGTGCCGCTACGGATTGGCCATTGGTGGTATAGATCAGGTACGGTACAAAACCAAGAATAAAAAGACCGAGCGCCAAAAGGGTAATCCCGATCACCATGAAGATGCGGCGCAATTTGGCGGTGCCTAGCGGAAATTGGGATATAAGGCCATAAGCGAGCCTAACCTAGACCAACCGGGTTTGCAAAACTCCGAAGTGCACTTCAGATACGGGTGCTCTCCACCTTGGTTCGGGGTGAGTTCCATAATTTGGTAACCGTTATTCGGCCAGGTTCATAATGCAGAGTGCATGTTTTCCTGCTGGAGTGCTTAGCCACCGAGGGAGTGTATCCAATCCGAGGCAGAAGTTACCCTTGCCTGGCGTGGATAAACCTTTTCGGTGAGCACCCTGTGGACCTCGGGATCCATATCAGCGCAACCATCCTCTAAAACGGTAAGGGCGTAGTCTAAGTCTGCCGCCTGGCGAAGTGTGGATAACACGACGCCGCTAGTTGCGATTCCGGTGAGGACGAGCGAATCTATACCCTGCGACCTCAATATGACTTCTAGATCACTTCCGGTAAAGGCGCTTACCCTGCGCTTTATGACGACGATGTCGCCAGGTTGCGGCGAAATAGCCGGATGAATTTGAGTGGCATCGTCCGTCTCAGCCATCGCCCCCGAAGCTGCGAGATTTGAGAAGGCCTGATTGCGTTGGCTTATCTCCGGTGTTCCAGCTCGAAATGCAACCCGAACATGGATCACCGGTATTCTCGCTTTGCGTGCCGCAGCGGCGGTGGTGGAGAGGACTGATAAGAGGGCCTCGGACCTTTCGCTAGGCAGACGACTTACGATTCCGATTTGCATGTCCATCAGCAAAAGCGCTTGCTTCGCCAATTTCAAAACCTCCATCCCGAGTGTGTCACCTGCAAAGTCATATCCAGCTAATCGGGCTTTTCGGCTTCCATGATGGCCGAGATACAAGCGACCTATCGAATGCTAGTGGAACGCAAAACGCCAACCAACACGAGCCGTTTGATCCGCCTCGGGATTAATACGGACCAAATCGTACTGCTCTCTTCGCTAGAACTATCTGTACGGTTGGTCGTCCTTAGTTTCCAAGGCTGGCCGTTGCTGCTCGTTTTATCGTTTGAGTAGGCCATTTAATCCACAATTAGTATCCGCTCCAAATCGGCATCGCTCGGCGTGGCGACGGGTTTGCCTTGGTGATCTAGGAATACTCGGCAGGCCAACCCTTCGGCATACGAGGATGATTCACCGCTCCAAAAGGGGTCACGTCCGTTGACAAGGAGCGTGGGAGAGCCGTGGAAATTTGCCATTCGGGCCAAGTTTTCATCGTCGACTAAGACTCCTTCAAAGGAGACGTCCTCTCGATCCGCTATGATCCGCCTAACCTTGGCGATCAAACTCCCAGAATTTGGACACCCATCGATATAAAGAACTTTGAGTTCCATAATGTAACCTCCATGTTGAGGGTACACCTTCCACTAAACTGGAATGTCAAGTGAGGTTTTGATGAAAATTGGCGAATTGGCGGAAATTTCTGGGTTCTCTACAAAGACTCTCCGTTTTTATGAGTCGATTGGGTTGATGCCCGCACCGAATAGGGAAGCAAATGGCTATCGGAGCTACCAAGAAGATTCGCTGAGGAGACTCGCATTTATTTCAAATGCCCAATCTGCGGGGCTGAGTTTGAAGGAGATTGGGGAAATCCTCGCCATACGCTCATCAGGCGTAACACCGTGTGAGCATGTCCATCAGCTACTGATGGCGCACCGGGAATCGATTGAG
>JAKBHQ010000035.1 GCA_021836665.1 Thermoplasmata archaeon | reverse complement strand
TAGGTTATAACACGGAGATAGCTGAGTTACATCTAAATTAGATCGAGAGAAGTAGAAAATCACGTCTCCATGTAAAGCTACCCACTTCGACCCAGCCCCAGCTTGATGAATGGTAAAGGCGTCACTCCCGATCTCTTCTTGCGTCAAAAAAGCTAGATCGGAAAGGGTCCCGGGCAAGGTCTTGTCTTCGACGCTAGCAACCAGTACTTTGTCCGCCCCCCCGAGTTGAATTGCCCTGAGGAAGGCCTTCGAGAGATCTTCCCCAGGTAGCCTATGGAAAATCCCACAGCTAACTTTCGAAAACACCCCAGAATCTGCCACCGCTTGGGCAAATGCGGCCGACCTCTCGCCCAGGGTCACAAGCGCAATGCTTCCCATCGAAGATGTGTTGTTATTTACCGCGTACGCCATTGCCATTATGCTCGATGGCATGGCTTCGTCGGGTATAAAAACTACCAGATCAAACTGCATTTAGCAGAGCACCAAACGTGCGGCACTGTAGCTTAACCGTGAAAACCCCGTTATCACCTCAGCACCCATCCACATTTTCCAATCAGCCAAGCAGCCTTGGCCCTTCCACCCATACACCAGTTAGGCACTCAAGAAGCCACCTCGGTCAGCATCTGGTTGAATGACTCCGGTGGGCCAGCATCGTGAGACTAATTCCACCGCACGGAGGTATTCGCACCACCCTAGAATGCCAGCCGATAACCTCAAGGCAGGTAGCACCGGTTACTTTACGTTCACTGCTTCTTAATCCTAAATCAGGCCTTGACATCCACCAGCACTACACGGCCAGAAGGATCCCGCTTCTCAGAAATATCGAGGACCTTCCTAAACTCTTCCATTCGGTGTGAAAGGCGCGATGCCAACTCGGAAGTCCTCCTCACGAGGTCATCCGCCTCACGTCTTGCATTTCTGGGCATCCCCACTAGTGATCCCGTGGGTACAAAGTCGCCAGGCCACCTGCCTTTACCTTCAATTGCCAGCTCTACTAGGTCGAGGTGATGTGCATAGTCATCCAATACCTCACGCCACGCCACTGAATGCTCCCCGGGCCATCATTGCCTTCTCCGCCGCCTGGTGCCACGCTTCACCCAGGGGACGGAGAACACTCTCAGCCCTTTCTAGCGGCTCAAGTGATTTTGTGGTATTAGCCTTCACGAGTTCCAAAAAGGCATACCCATAAAGTTGCTTGACGTCTTCGCCACCAGGCCAAATATCGGTCCTCATGCTATTCCGTAAGACTTGAACGATCTCCTGTCCATGGATGAGCGCTATATGAGCCGCCTCAATCTGCTTATTGACGATGGCCTCCCTAGCCCGATCCAAGTCGATCAGAAGGCGATCATAGAGCATCAAAAACCGGGCTTCTGGAGACGCCGTCATAATCTGTTCTTCTAAAAAGCGATTGGTTCCGTTCATTTCGATTCCCTATGGTAGATTCTTGATCTGGCTAGCTAGCCAGCTTCCCTGGTTCACGAGACCACTCATTTGTGTCTCCATGGTCGAAAACTCCTGCTGTAGCATCTTCTGCTCGTTCAAGAGCATCGGCGTGTAGCTGTTGTACTGTTGCTGAAGATTTGTAATCTGCGAATTAAGGTTCGAAATCGTATCGGTCAGGGTTCCCGCTGTCGGAGAGACAGCCGCATTAGCCTGGTATGCCATGCCTCCAGCAATCCCTGGCTGGTAGCTAAAAGAGCCGATGCTCGTCGAACTAGTGATGCCACTAGCGGTGATATTGAGGGCTAAGCCCTGTAAGGTGGGATCAGTATAGGGAGCAGTCAGCGTCTGCCCGGCTCCAGTGGCCGCTACGCCGTTTATCGTACCAGCAACGTCGGTACCCGTGAAGCTCTGTGCTGTATTTGCCGTGGTAGCAAGGCCTGTTTGACCCGATCCAACCGCAGTAGTTGTCACCGAAAAACTGGCACTCGATCCATAAGTCCCCGAAGTCAATGACAGTTGACTACCACCGGACACGCTCAGGTCTTGAGCCCCAACTCCGATCCCTGCGGTCGAAAGGGCTGTATTGAGTCCCGCAGCGATGCTCGAAAACGATTCGCCAGCGGATGCGGCGTAAGAAGCGCTTAGTGAGCCCGATGACACGGTAATCGTCTCTGCATTAGTAATAGTGCCAGTAGAGGAAACCAGGCCCTGGTCGTTCGCCTGGGTTGCGCTATGGGTAATAACGACCGGATAGCTTCCTGGTTGGGTCCCATCCCCAGCAGAAACCAGTGTCGCCGCCCCGTTATAGGTGGACGAAGAGGCTGTCAATGATCCCCCCTGAGTAAAGAGGTTGGTCACTGCCGTCGGGTTTCCCTGGTATGCCGACAAAAAAGTAGATTGGTTGAATGTTATTTGACCAGAACTCGTAAGATCCAACCCGACACTAGAAGCATTTGTTGAGCTAAAACTGGATCCTACTCCGGCTACGACCCCTTCTATCTGAGTCATAATGGCGTTTAGGTTTGGATCGCCCATCAATGGGCCCGCCGTCTTCGTAGCTGCGTTGTACCCGGCGTAGGTGTTAATGTCGGTCAGCGCCTTGTTCGCAGCCGTGACCATGCTTTGAACCAATCCGGCCATAGCCTGGCCATCGGGCGAGACAGTGATAGTAACCGGTGACGACCCAGACGCCTGAGCTGAAACGAGGTTAATGGTAACGCCAGGCATGACGTTGGTCAAGGTATTGCTCGACGAGTTAACTAGATACCCCCCGCTGCCACCTACCTGAATCTGCGCGTCCTGGGGGGAGGTAATAGTATTCATAGTTCCGATGGATGACGAAAGATTAGACGTATCCAATAGGATCGCTCCTGCGGTCCCAGTGGCCTGCGAAGAAAGCTGCAGGAGGTATGCACCTGTGCCTGTTTGCACCGCCGAAGCACTCACTCCGGCACCAGCGCCATTGATGGCCGATACTACCGACGATAGGCTACCGCCTCCGGTGGAGATCTCGTTAGCCGTGAATGTACCCTGGCTCAGGCCCGTTTGACCAATGCCGAGGGTTACAGAAGAGGAACTCGGCCCAGCAACGGTGACAGTTGAGCCGGCTTGGACGTTGTTGACAGCCACGGCAGTTCCGCCATCTAGAGTTATCGAACCAGCCGTGCCCACCGAAGCCGAACTTTGTGCCGAGAGGCCTAATGTCGAAAGAGCGGTACCCCCCGTTATCTGCAAAGAAGCCCCAGTGCCGAGGAGCGAAGTATTCAACTGCAGTTGCCCCGAGT
>JAKBHQ010000175.1:1540-3230 GCA_021836665.1 Thermoplasmata archaeon | reverse complement strand
GTAAATACGTCGGCAGATTATCGAAACAGGTATCCACAAATTATTCCCGTACCCGCCTTCGTCGGAGTGGCGGAGAGGTCACTATGGCAGACGCAGATTTCAGAGTTAGCCCAGGTCGACTTGGAAAAGGCGGTTCTAATCCTACGGAGTCGTCTGAGTTCGGATCATTTTGATAGTCGTCCCAAGCCCAACGGATCCTCGCGCCAAGCCGCAGTTCTCATTCCAATATTTGACTTTTATGGGAGCATGGGGATAGTCCTCACAAAGAGATCGACAAAGCTTTCCAGGCATGCTGGTGAGATATCCTTCCCAGGAGGCGGAGTGGAGCCAGGAGAGACCTTCTTCCAGGCGGCGATTAGGGAAGCTCAAGAGGAAGTGGGTCTAAAACCGTCCGACGTGGAAGGAATTGGCCTGCTCGGTTCATTGCAGACGATCAGGCATTCGGAGAGTTTTCTTGCCTATGTGGGCAAGATACCGAACAGTTCTCAACTTTCCGAGTCTGAAGAGGTGGAAAGGGTTATAAAAGTGAGCCTGAGGGACTTGATCGATCCTGAAAGGCATCATTCTGAGGTATGGTCGTCACCTGAGTTTGGCAGCAGGACAATGCATTTTTTTGAACTGGAGACGGACCTTGTTTGGGGAGCAACTGCGAGTCTATTGTCGGACTTGTTGGATGTATTGGCAGGTGGAGAGGTTAAAGGAGGAATAGATGGCAACTCTGAGTTTTGAGGGTGAGACCCAGCAGGAACTTGAAGAGAAGGTTCGAAGCTGGCTTTCATCGGTTGAGCAGGGCCGTTCCAAAGCAGATCCTCAAGCATTGTTTGACTCCATCGGCAGGGTAATTGGAACCATTGCCAAAGCGGCCTCTGTTGCCGGAGAGAGCCTGTCTGGCGGCGGGGGAGACCTAAACACTGCGGTTGAACTGGTAAAAATCGGGTTTGAATTTGGCGATAGTGCTCAAAAGGTTATTAACGAGGGGATTGACCTGATAGGACCGGTCGTGGATTCAGAAGCGTTAAGAAAAAAGGTTGAACTGGCAAGAGACGGCCTAATCCAAGAGCTTGTTACCACGATCGTCAATAGCGGAGAGCACAAAGCGAGTCCTTCGGAGCAGTAGTCGCTAGAGGTGAACGCCCAATAGATATCCAAGGGCGACCATTGCCAGCCCTGCGAGAAAGCTACCAGCCATGTTTATGATCGCTGATATGACCTGACCCTCTCTGAGCAGCCCGAAACTTTCGAAACTGAGGGTGGAAAATGTTGTATAGGTTCCTACTAGTCCCGTGCCAAGTATTAAGTAGCCAGCGTGGGAGAGCAGATGGCTGGTCAGAAGGCCAAAGAGAAATCCTAGGAAAAGTGCTCCCGACATATTGACGGCAAATGTTCCTAATGGAAAGTCGCCATTAGTTCTTGACATGACCCACCTGTCAAATAGATACCTGGCTATGGCACCAACCGCACCGATTAGTGCAGCAAAGACGTTATCCAAGCTATTGCACCCTACGATTCAGTACTTCGACTGATTCTTTAGTGACGAAAAATGATTCGATGTGGGACTCTATTGAGTCGAGAAAAGAGTCGATCTTTTCACTGGTATCGATGAGGACAATTACAATGGGAAGGTCGTCCGAGAGGCTCAGTATTCGCTCTCGGTGCAAGTGGTGGTGTGAACCGATTCCTTCTATGCCCC
>JAKBHQ010000175.1:0-1530 GCA_021836665.1 Thermoplasmata archaeon | reverse complement strand
CCCCTGAAAACTGTCATCCCCAGAGTGGCCTCTTTGGCTTTTGAAGCGAGGAAATCCAGTGCAGATCTTTTGTGAATACGTTGCGATTCGTCTAGATAGATATAGAGCTTGCAGGCGGCGTGCCACTCTTGCATTTTCTAGTCCTCCCTTTGTCCGTCGCTATAGCGCCTCTCATCCCTGAACCTTCGGCTGACGAGGCTGACGAATCTGGATAACACTATGCCAAAATATACCGCCAGTACGCCCCCAATTACTGTCAAAATTAGATACTCAATGCCCAAACCGAATTGGGAGTGGTGAAAAAGGTTGAAAGTTTCGAGGGTTGCTGTAGAAAAGGTAGTGAATCCACCACACATGCCCGTACCGAATAGTGCCCGAAACTTTGCGGCATTTTGCACGATTGAACTCTGTGCCATTGTGACTACCACGCCAAGAACAAAAGCCCCAGTGAGGTTTATAGCCAGCGTCGCAGTTGGAAAGCCTTTACTGGCCATTGCTATTTCGAGATAGACCCTGCCACCAGCTCCGACAGCGCCCCCCACGGCGACGAGCGCCAAAAGAGTAGAGCTATTTTTACGAGGCACAGTCCGTAGCCTTGAGATCATCGTAAGGCTCCAATTTTAAAAGGGCGTCGATTACTTGCCCTCATGTATAGTTCAGAAATGATTCCGTTTGACAGCCGCAATTTCAAATTGCGCTCTCAGCTAATAAAGTCAGGCGAAATAGCAAAGAACAGGATAAGGCGAAGCCACCACTCCAAGGCCTAGAAGCGCTCGACCAGCGGGTCGCTTCGAATTTTTGGTTACGAGTGGGCCGCTTCAGCACTAATCAATTCCTCCGACGGACGGTTAGGGTATTTGTCTTGCTCGATTCTAACCTGCCACCTGATATGGTTAGGGGCCCTTGTATTCCTGCTTTGCCGCCCGCTATCTTTGAAGCGAAACGCCAAATGCCCATTATTCGCCCGACTCCAATTGCAATTGAGGTGCATTTTGCCCTGACCTGTTGGCTGTGGGGAAAGTGAGAAAATGCTATGAAATTGTTAAGGATTGCTGAGAACACGCGCTTTGGATCTGCGCTCGACTAGCCTTAATTAGTCGATTCACCTGAGCGCCGCGCCTTAGGGCACGGTGGATGTGAGCCTTCATCCACTGTTTAGGTGGATGAAATTGTAGAAAAGTTTAAGGTGTTTGGCGTGCCCAGGTCGAGGAGATCTCAGAGGGGCACGAATGAAACTGGACAACGTTGTCCCAAAATATAGGAGGTCCGGTGAAGCGGGTCATCGTGCTAGGAGCAGACGGCTATATAGGTTGGCCGATGGCAATGCATCTAAGTCGGCTCGGCTATGAAGTCATGGCGATCGATAACCAGGTTCGACGGGCTTGGGATGACGAGGGCGGAACGGCCAGCCTCGTGCAGATTGCTTCCCCTGAGGTTAGGCTCGCCACCTGGAAGAAGCTCACGGGGAAAGAGATTCTGTGGAGAGACATTGATCTTTGTGATTTCGATCCGCTGAGAGCGGCGATTAGG
>JAKBHQ010000388.1 GCA_021836665.1 Thermoplasmata archaeon | reverse complement strand
ATGCGACCACGGCAGTTTTTGCCAGCGGATACCTTTCCTTGTCCAACAACGACGCCGGCAAACGATATGGGCGGCGTTTTTATGCGGGACTTAACCTTTTCTGCTGGTCCATGACGGCCGCTCCCCTTGTCAACGGGCTCGCATTGCTTTGGGTTGCCATCGAGATAACTACCGTAATCTCTGCACTGCTTGTAGCGATCGACGACACCGACGAGGCGACCGAAGCGAGCTGGAAGTACGTGCTGATCGCTTCGCTTGGTCTTGGTATTGCCCTACTGGCCACGATCATCATGTACTACGCCGGAACTGCAGTATTTGGCTCGTCTTACGAACTCTCCTTTACCAAATTACTTTCGGGTGCAGGGAAATTCCCTGCCGACGTCGTGCGACTGGCATTCGTGCTGGCGGTACTTGGTTATGGCACAAAAATGGGCCTTGCGCCCGTCCACACCTGGCTCCCAGATGCCCACTCCGAAGCACCAACTCCGGTCTCCGCTCTGTTGTCTGGCGCACTCTTAGCAATCAGCTTCTACGCGATCCTCCGCTACTTCCAGATCGCTATTAGAAGTATTGGACCGACTTTCCCCCGCGACGTCCTACTGATATTCGGCGTGGCGTCACTGGTACTCGCCTCTCTCTACCTGCTCGCCCAGCGGGATATAAAGAGGCTCCTCGCCTATTCGAGTGTCGAACACATGGGTATTTTGGCCATCGGGATGAGCTTTGCAGCTCCAATTGCAATAGTTGGCGTACTCCTCCACGTTCTAGCGCACGCAGCAGCCAAGGGTACCGCCTTTTTCGGGGCAGGATCTGTCGTGCGTAAGTTCGCAACCAAAGATATGCGCAAAATCCGTGGAGGCGTTGATCTCCTCCCATGGAGCGGTCCGATGTTTGTGGCGGCGATCCTCGCTTTGTCGGCCATGCCACCTTTCGGCATCTTTCGAAGCGAGTTCCTCATCGTGGCGGGTGGGCTTCAAAACCCAGGCGACATTGCGACAGTAGTACTAGTAATGCTGGTAACAATGGCATTTTTCGGTCTTTCATGGTTCGCTACCCAAACCATGCTCAGTCCAAAGGACACTTCAATCGCTCCAGGACCATCAGGTGTGGCCAGCATAGTAAAAGGCGAGGTAAGCATATATATCGTCATATCTATGGGGATAGGTCTGGTCGCACTCGTCATCTTGGGGGTGCATCCGCCCGAGGTCCTTCTCCGTTTGTTGAACCAAGCAGCAGCTGAATTAGGACGTCCACGATGACGACAAACCAGAAGAACAATCACCGAAGTGTCGAAGAATTTAGCGAAGCGGTGATTGCTAAGGCACTAAATGGGGACCGCTTCTGTGGGCTCTTCGCCACCACAGAAGCGAGTGGCGTTCGATTGGACGCAGTATTTGCCGATGATCCGCAGCTATTCGTGGTATCGGTTCTCGTACCGAGGTCGGCCGAGGGCTTCCCGTCGCTAAGCCCTTATATCCCCTCAGCATCTTGGTACGAGCGGGAGATCTATGACCTCTTCGGTCTCTTGGCGACCGGGCCATCGGGACCCTACCCTTTGGTCCTTCCCCTGTCTGAAGGCCACGTTAGGCCACAACCCGGGTCTGGATCAGGAAAGCTACACGAGCCATTTGAAATTGACCTTAGTCCTCTGAGTTCACACCTCGAAGGCGAGGGCGTTTTCACAATCCCCTACGGGCCGGTGAGGTCCGGCGTGTTCGAATCCGTTGAGTACGTGGTGGAAACTCCCGGCGAGGATGTCGCTCACCTTCGAGCTCGAGTCTTTTATAAACACCGCGGGGTCCAAATATCCTTCGAGGGATTGGATGTAAACGATGGAGTGCTTATGGCTGAACGAAGTGAGGGTGTTGCCAGTGTCGCCCACTGCGTCGCTTACTGCGGGGCTCTCGAAAAAATTGCCGGAACAGAACCTCCCGTCGTAGCCGGTCTGGTTCGGGTGATACACGCTGAGTTGGAACGCATTGTAAATCATCTAGATTCCATCGTTCGACACACCGAGGCCGCCGGTCAGGCTGTTGCATACTCAAGGTTCACCCTCCACAAAGAGCGACTGCAGCGCATGCGCGGCAGACTTTGTGGTAGTCGATTCGGGCGAGGAGTCGTCGTTCCTGGCGGAGTAACCGGCCCTCCCCAGCTAAGTCCGAACGAGCTACTTGTCCAGTTAGACCAGATTGAACACGATATTCGATCCGACCTTAAACTGCTCATGGCAACTCCCTCTTTTTTGGATCGACTGCGCGGGACTGGCGTCCTTCCTCCCGCACTAGCCCGTTGCTTCGCCGCTATAGGTCCAGTGGGAAGAGGATCCAATCAAAGCGATGATGTGCGTTTTACCCGCCCCTACGATGCCTACCGGCAACTTAGCCATCAGCTAATTGAAAATAGGTCCGAAGGCGATGCGCTATCAAGGCAGTGGGTACGGATAGACGAGATAACTGGCTCATTCCATTTCATCCGTCAAGCCACGGATCGACTCGAGAGAGCCAGCAGAAAAGGCGATCTCTGGCGCTTTGAATTGGAGATCGTGGACGGCGAGGATTGGGGATGGGCCGAAGCCCCTCAAGGCGAGTTACTCTACCTAGTAAAGGTCGAAGACGGGACACTTGCAAGGGTAAAACCTCGGTCGGCATCGTTCCACAACTTAGGGCTGTTCCACACCGCCTTTCCCAAAGACATACTCACTGATTTCGCTTTCATCGAGGCAAGTTTTGGGATCTCTATCGCCGGAGTGGCTGGCTAATGCCTTGGATACCGAGGGGTTTGCGAAATGGTATCGTGACCAGTCGATACCCGCAAACTCAGGATAGTTACGGCGAAAACTTTCGAGCAGCGATAGTAATTAGGCCTCACCAATATGACCTCACTATCGCAAAGAAGGTGGTTGACGCGTGTCCGACTAACGCCATCTCTTTAAACGAAAACATGCCTAGCCTCGACAGAGGACGCTGTATTCTGTGTGGGCGCTGCGAGGAGTTGTACCCCGATGCCTTCCAATTCGATTCCGGCTTTGAGATAGCGTCTGCGAATCGAGGGCAACTGATCGTACCTTCCCTCGAAGAAACCGACTCGTTACTGGCCGACACAAAGAAAGAACTCGCACAGAGAGTGAAGGCCCTGAAACGCTCGGTACACATCCGTCATATCGATATGGGCTCAGATGGTGCTGACGAATGGGAGGTTGCGGCTCTCACCAATCCGGTCTACGACGTTCA
>JAKBHQ010000161.1 GCA_021836665.1 Thermoplasmata archaeon | reverse complement strand
TGCTGCGAGGATCTGGAGGACGAGGCCAAACCCCACTCAGCTAGCACTGCGCCTTCAGCGTTTTGCCGGGATCGGCAAGACCAAATCTCATATAGCCACCGAGCTGCTTTCGCGCTTTTTGAAGGTGGAGTTCTCTGATGGTACCGAGTCCGAAGGCGGATTTGACAACCAAGTAAGAAGGGTGTTCGCCAGGGTAGGTCTATCTCCGACAGACCAGCGCGAGGACGTGATTTTAGCGGCTAAGAGGCTATATCCCCAGCGACCGTTGGCCCTAGACCAGTCTGCCTGGGAGATAGGTCGTCGCTGGTGTACTCCTTCAGACCCTAACTGCAGAGATTGCATCCTCAAATCCACGTGTTTGAGGGTTGCCGCAGGAGCCAACAGTAACTAGCTGTTAGTTGATTCCTTTCCCAGGGAAGTTGTTTTCCCTGGGAAAGGGAAGTTAAGAGATGATCTCTTCTATTTCCGCAACTATCTCTGGACTTAACCTGTCAACCACTTCTGATGCAGCCAGGTTCTCTTTAAGCTGCGAAATCTTTGAAGCACCGAGGATTACGGTAGAGACGTTGGGATTGTTGAGGCACCAAGCGATTGCGAGCTGGCTGAGTGTTGCGTCGACCTTGGCGGCAACGGCCTGCAGCTTTCTGACCTTCTCGTTGGCTTCCTTCGATGTCAGGTTCTCTTTTAGCCATTCATATCCAGCGAGGGAGGCCCGAGAATCCTTTGGAACGCCTGAGACATACTTGCCGCTTAGCAAACCGGAGGCAAGCGGGCTCCAGGTTGTCAGGCCGATACCATAGTTTTTATACAGTGGAGCAAACTCCTTCTCCACCTTGTCGCGATGGAACATGTTGTACTGCGGCTGTTCCATGACTGGTGCCCGCAAATGGTGTTTTTCGGCTACCTGATATGCTTCAATCAGTTCAGCTGCGGACCATTCAGAAGTCCCCCAATAGTGGGCATTTCCGGAAGCGACTATGTCACTCATCGCCCATACCGTCTCTTCGATCGGCGTGTCTGGGTCTGGCCGGTGGCAAAAAATGAGATCCAGATGGTCTAGCGAAAGTCTTTCAAGGCTCTGCTCTACCGCTTCGATAAGGTATTTGCGATTCAGGGTGAACTTGGTGTGCGGGGTGTCATGGATTCCCCAAAAATACTTTGATGAGACGATAAAGCTATGCCTTGGTAAGGCGAGTTCGCTAAAGGCGGCACCCATTATCCTCTCCGATTCGCCTCCCGAATAGGATTCGGCGTTGTCGAAGAAGTTGACGCCAGCTTCGACGGCAGCCTGGATCATATTGACTGCGGAATCACCAGCGACCTGAGTCCCAAAAGTGACCCACGATCCGAAGGACAGACTTGAGACCTTGAGACCAGATTTCCCTAATCGATTGTACTGCACATATCCCCTTTCATTTATGTCTCCATTCAAGGAGTCGATTACCCGAATTTGAGAGTTAGTGGAATTTCGTTATTCGAGTTGCGATCATAGACAACAGTTGTCAACGCCGATGAGACCTTTTGGATTCCGGACCGGCAACAGTATCGCTAATGAATAATCCACACAGTCGGCAGATCTCAAACCACAAGGACCGGGCAGCCGCGACGGCGTAGCAGCGCATCTAGCGACCGACCGATTCCTCGGTGGGCGATCTGCTCCCGACCGTGGCCACCCACGACCAATAGATCGAAACCGCGCTCTTCGGCATAGTTGGCTATAGACGAGGCGGGATCGTCGGCATACAAGACATCGGTCGAAACTTCGCAACGCAGTTCGTTCTTGTCCCAAATGAGCGAGAGCCCCCGCGAGAGATTTTCCTTCTCAGCCTCGGTAGCCCGGTCTCGCTCCTCTTTGGTTTCAGCATGTGCCGGTAGCCTAACTACCGTCAAGACGCGCACGTCTCCAGCTAAGTCTCCAGCAAGGGCTACGGCTACCCGAAGGGCCCGATTCGCATCGCTTGAACCGTCGAAGCCGACGAGAATGTGGCGGAAAGTTCCTCCAGGCCCTGGTTCGATTTCGTGATGTTCGGGCATTAAAAGGACCCCCTCGTCATCGAAGCGCCGCCGTTAGGACGAGCGCTAGGAGTAGTGCAAACAGCATGTAAGCGACATAGAAGTTGAGCCGACCGGACTGAAGTCGCTTGGCAGCGAGCGCTACTAAAAGAATCGACTTTCGTGCGGGTCGATAGAGATAGCTCTCAATCGGCTCAACAACCGAAGTGCGCGTTTCTAGATGCGCCGTACTTGGATACGCAGAGACTTCTGACTCTTGCGTAAGGGGAGTTGTGACCTGACTCGTTCCTAGAATGCTCCCGAGTACTCGTCGCAGCGGATTTGCAAATCCGAAAGACGAATACTCCGCAGGTCCAGAAACCCCAACGCTTGCTGAATGCCATGCTGGTACGCGGCGGATTTTGAGGTATCGACCATTTGACAGGACCATCGCGGCGATGAATACCGCTAAGAAAGTCGAAGGCATGACGATCAAGAGCCACGACGGTGAGAGAATAGAAAATCCCTGGAATACCGGTTGCAGTATCCAAGGGGACTTAAGTGCGCCTAGCGTAGTGTGGGTTGAAACTATCGGACTCAGACCTCGCGCGATATAACGTATTTCCAAGGGGCTCACAGCCGCCAGACCAAGGCAACAGGTGCCTAGTATGACTAAGCCGATTTTTCCCCAGGGACCCGCCTCGTTTCCGACCTTGGCGTCTGTCGTTCTACTTCGCCCAAATATAGTTAATCCGAGCACCCTGAGGAACGCTAATGCGGATAGTCCAGTGGTCAAAGCCACCAAGGCTCCTGCGGCTGCTAGGCCTAGTCGAAGGGCTAGCCCGGGAAGCCGAAACTGCTGCATGAGGGCTTCGAGGATGAACCACTCTGAGACGAATCCAATCGTGGGTGGTAAGCCCGCTAGCGTCAGGGCACCGGCGGAGAATGCCGCTCCGCTCCATCTCAGTTTACGGCCTTCTCCACGTATCTCGTCAAGGTCGTCGGTCCCAGTTGCGGCTTCGATGTTTGCCATAGATACGAACATTGCCGACTTAGCGAAGGCGTGCGAAATTACTTGCAGGGTGCCGGCTAGCAGTCCAACTGCAACCAAGGCTTTCGAACCGGCGACCACGCCGGTTAGCGCTACAGCGTAAGCGGTAACGATTAATCCGGTATTTTCGATGCTGGAGTAGGCAATGACTCGCCCAAGGCGACTTTGAACACCAGCAAAAGTGACACCAAGAACCGCCGTGAAACCTCCTA
>JAKBHQ010000377.1 GCA_021836665.1 Thermoplasmata archaeon | reverse complement strand
GGCCGGGCTCGCCTCGATTTCTGTTTTTCGATACACTTCTTGATCACGCCCAGTTCAGCTGTACCTGCCGTAGCTACGAGATAGGAATTCGTCCACAGTGAAAACAAGCGACTCCTTGAGGATTTGAATTCAGCACGAAGAGCTTTGGAAGTGTGTCCCTTGAGTTCTCTAACGACTTTGTGAATACCGTATTGCGGATCGCAGTTAATCAAAAGATGGACACGATCAGCCATGATTTCGATTCCACGATTTGCACCAGAATGTCCGTTGCCTTTTCCGAAAGCATCACCTTAAACCTTGACTTGATGGGTTCAGCAAGAACTTTGCGGTGATGTTTCGGGCAAAGGACATTTTAAAATTTACATTCAAAGTTCAACTCAACGCCTCTGCTCATGGCCACTCCCATAACTGGCATACCACGCGACTTTAAACACAACAACGCTATCTGCCGTTAACAAAAGAAGGAGGGGATTCACTTGACGACGAGGGCCTTACATCGCCATAGCTAGAGCGAGGGGTTTTACGCCGCATTCGCCACCACAGGGGCCTAGTGCAACCATCCGAATTTGAGGAGGGCCGGGCAAGAAGCTTAAAATCCTACTGGTCCTGCGGCTACGATATAGAATCTTGTCATCGGCTTACATTCGGATGGGGCGATTATTTTGGACCTCAATGCGGATCTCGGGGAAGGTTATGGGCCCTATCAAATATCTGACGATGAAGCCATTCTCCCCTACATAACCTCAGCCAATGTAGCCTGCGGTTTCCACGCTGGGGATCCGCAGATCATGTCGAGGACCGTCGAGAAACTCCAGACCCGTGGGATCAGGATTGGCGCCCAGGTTGGATATCGAGACTTATTCGGCTTTGGGCGAAGACGATTAGATATCTCCGCCGGTGACCTGGCCGACGACGTATGCTATCAAATAGGGGCACTTTACGCCATTTCGATGAAACACGGCGCAAGGCTAAGCTACGTCAAACCTCACGGGGCCCTCTATAACAGGTGCTTTTACGACCATGACCAGTCAAAAGCTATCGTCGACTCCATCTGCAGCTTTGATCCAGGGCTCTACATCCTCGCCCAACCAGGAAGTGCGTTGGCGCACCAAGCAAGTCAGCGCAACATAAAGGTTGCTTTCGAAGGATTCTGCGACAGGAGGTACCTGGCCGATGGAACGCTTGCTCCGAGGTCGGAAGTGAATTCGGTCATCACCGACTCTAAGCTGGCGTCCGACCAAGCCCAAGCTCTCGCTCAAGGTACGGCACTGCCCTATCCGTCCGACTGGACACCGAGCTTTCCCCTTGATTCTCTTTGTGTCCACAGCGACACCGCGGGAGCGCCCGAAATACTGGCAAAGGTCAAGGAACGCCTTTTGTCCGTTGGCATCACGATAAAAGCTCCATAAATCACAATGGATATTCATTTAATTGGTCCCGACGCCTTCATTGTCGAATTTGCGACTTCAGAGCGGGCAATCTCAGGTTTTAACCATCTAAAAAAGGAGATCTCCCACCTGCTAGACGAAGTGATACTGGGTGCAAGTACCATCGTTGTTAAACCGGCGAGATACTCCGGGGTTACGAAAGAAGGTATTGCCGAAATTCTCAAGTCGGCGAAATTTGAGGAAGGCGACCCAGAGCAAAAAGAGGTCGAAATCCCTACTATCTATGACGGTCAAGACCTAAAAGATGTCGCATCCCTTCTTCGACTGAGCGTGCGAGAAGTCATCGACATGCACTGCGCTGAGACTTACACCGTCTCTTTTATCGGGTTTGCCCCCGGTTTCGCATATCTAACCGGACTTAATCCCTACTTGAAGGTACCGAGATTGAGCTCTCCCAGAGCCCAAGTTCCAAAGGGGTCGGTGGCGATAGCCGAAAACTATAGCGCTGTCTATCCAAATTCATCACCCGGCGGCTGGAGGTTGATTGGGAGGACTGCGGTCGAACTTTGGGATATATCTGCAACGGAACCAGCCATATTGCACCCCGGTTATAAGGTCCGTTTTGTAGAGCGGCGATTCAAGTGAGCCTAGGTCAAAGCAACTACTTCGAAATTCTCAAGGCACCACCACAACTGCTCATTGAAGACCTCGGGCGCCCAGGATTTAGCTGTATGGGCGTTAGCCCATCTGGAGCTTGCGACTTAGCAAGTTTCAGACTTGCTAATCGATTGGTAGGAAACCCACCGCACCTCGCAGGACTCGAAATCCTCTACGGACCTTGCGAGATTCAATTTCACAGAAGTGCAATCATCGCCGTCACCGGCGCGACCCAAGAACTGGCCATCTCTGGCAGACCCCGCTCCTCAAACTGTCCCAACTTGGTCGGGCCAGGTGAGAAGGTTTCACTCGCTATCCCTGAATTCGGGCTCAGGAGCTACCTGGCGGTCAAGGGCGGGATCTACGGAGACGTTTATCTGGGTTCATCGTCGTCGGACACCCTTTCGGGGATAGGACCAGCACCTCTACTCGAAGGAGACCGAGTCGCGATCAAAACGACCGACCTCGGGGCCGAGCTGTCATTCGAGGTGGCGACCACAAATCGCCTTAGTAATCACTTCGAGTTATCCGGATGGTTGGGCCCAAGGAGCAGAAACTTCACACAAAGATCAATATCTAATTTGACGCATGCGGTACTAAGAGCGACCAAGGATGCAAGCAGAATCGGAGTCCGACTCGCTGGAGCGGAATTAATCGCCAACCCGCAACGTCGGGTCGAACCCGAGGGCATCCTGCGCGGCTTCCTCCAAGTGCCACCATCGGGGGAGATAGTCGTATTTCTGGCTGATCACCCGACTACGGGGGGATACCCGATCATCGGAGCGCTAGATGAACATTCAATCGATCTGGCATCACAGATTCGACCGGGCGATAGCGCGTCCCTCAAGCTAAAAGAAAACTGACGCCCAAAATAAGTAACACTTCAAGAAGGTCTAGTGGCACCAGACTTCTCGACAAAGTGTATCGAAATCCATGATCTGTCTTATTTATGCCCCGAAAAAGTGTAATACCTTATCAAATTGGTAGTCTTTATCTATCCCTAAATCCAGGGATTAGTTAGCCTTTCCCCCAAATCA
Organism: Thermoplasmata archaeon; assembly: GCA_021836665.1. Next base: position 174 of record JAKBHQ010000377.1, on the reverse strand, counting down.
AGGCAGGTAAAAACAGAGATGGCAAGGATACTCGTTACAGAAGAGATTGCAGATATCGGCCTCGACAAGCTCAGAGAAGCTGGTCACCAAGTGGACATAATGCTTGATCTCTCCCCAGAACAGCTTTTGGGCGAGATCAAGACGGCTGAAGGGCTGATAATTAGATCCGCTACG
>JAKBHQ010000113.1 GCA_021836665.1 Thermoplasmata archaeon | reverse complement strand
GGAGAATCCGACTCAAAACGGAAGAAACCTCCAGCTCGCCATATATGCGGCAAGCCTTAGCGAGATGGAAGAAGTCTCTGATTTGAATCCTGAATTACTCGGCGAATACCTCTTCACCGCACCATCTGAAGAAGCGAAGAGGATTAGCCTGCTTCTTAGCGACGAAGTGAGGGAAAAGGTCGGCGCAGTCGTCAAATCAATTGTGCAAGCCATCCGGACCGGCTCGTTTCCCCAGGGACTCCTCAACCCGCCGGCCAATCCGATCGGCTGCGAATATTGCGACCCTTCGAATCTGAGACCGCGATGGCACAACCAGCAGATTAAGGCCAAGCTTGACGACCCACTGATCTCGAGTTTTGCGGACCTGGTCTACCCCGATGATCTGCGCAGCCAGGATAACTATCCAGACGGCGAGGGCGATTGATTGTGACTGACTTCGAACTAAATCACAACACTGTTGCAAATTCGAAAAAACCACCCGTAAAAGACCAGGCTGCGCGGGAAAAGATCGCCAAACAACTCAATAGAACCATGTTCGTCGAGGCTGGTGCTGGTAGCGGAAAGACCTCTTCGCTGGTGGAAAGGGTCAAGAATCTACTTTTAATCGAGGGCGTAAGTATCTCGGAGATCGTCGCTATAACTTTTACCGACAAGTCTGCTAAAGAGCTTTTAGAAAGAATAACCTTCGAACTAGCCGAACTAGAGCGGGGCGAACTAGATGAGATCACTTCAACGAGGGTCAAGCAGGCGCTATCGGAGATAGAACAGGCCCCTATTGGAACCATTCACTCTTTCGCCAGGCGGATACTGAGCAATTTTACCTTTGAGGCTGGACTTACGCCCGAAATCGAAGTTTTGGATGAGATCGAAAACGAAATTGAATTTGAATCTCGCTTTCAAGACTTTCTTTCAAAACTGCTAGAAACTGCGCCGGACCCTGCCGGAGAGAACTCCCTCGCTTGGGCGATGCTGGTAGCTCACTCGCAAGGAGCGAACCTAAAGGTACTAAAGAAGGCTGCTAGGGCACTAGATGCGGCTTGGCCCCTCCTGTCAAGGACACCCGCCTCAGCATCAATTGCGCCTGCGCCACAATTGACCTCGGAGATCAGTGCAAAAAACCGAGAGCTTCTAGTGTTGTCCAATGAGCTAGCGGGCTTATTCGAATCCGAAACGAGGGCGGCTAAGAGGTGCTCCAAACTAATTGCTTTTTCGGAGCGATTGGTGGATCCACTGTCATCGAACAACCTGTTCTCGGTCTTAGACATCCTAAAGGATGCCCCCAAGCCCAGCGAAAGAAAACCGAGCGGCAGGAGTCCGGCCAAGGCCTCTCAGGCGAGAATTACCCACTTGATCGGGCTCACCGAAGACCTCTATCAAGAAATTGTCGACGTCAAAACCCGCTATGTCCAGTACTGGATATCTAAACTGACTGAAGCCTTGATCGAATTTGTCTTCGAAGGGGTCGAAGACAGGCGCAAGCAAGGTCGTCTCAGCTATGAAGACCTGCTCGGAATGGCACGAGAACTACTCCGCGGTCCCGATTCAAGGGCCGTGCTAGAACAGCTTGGCCAGCAATACAGCCACTACCTAATTGACGAATTTCAAGATACCGATCCTCTGCAAATCGACTTGATTTTCTCGCTAGTCGGGGCGACTTCCGCTCTCTCTGGAGGTTCGCAGGACACTTTGAAATCGGGATCCGTGTTTTTCGTGGGCGATCCCAAACAGTCCATCTACCGTTTCAGGGGTGCAGACCTGCACCAATTCAACGTCGTAAGGTCTGATATGGAACTCCTAGGTGGAGACGTGGTCGAGTTGACAACTAACTTCAGGAGTCGCTTAGGGATCGTTGATTTTGTCAATTCCGTCTTCGAAAGGCTGCTAGACAGATCCACGCAAGGTTATCCCTTCAAGGCTTTGACGCCACACATCGACGAACAGCCAGGACAAGACTCAGTCATTATGCTCGGACCCTCTGAAGCGATTACAAACTTCATCGGCCCAATCCGAGATCAAGAGGCCAGAGCGATCGTATCTCAGATAGATGACATGATAAAAAGCAAAATGGTGGTAAGGGACCGATTTACCGGTGAGCACAGAGAGATATCGGAATCCGACATAGCGATACTCTCCCCCCAACGGACCGGCTTTGATTCAATAATTAAAGAGTTGGATTATTCGCCCTATCAATACGCCATCGGTTCGATCATCTCCGTCTACAAGTCCCAAGAGATCAACGACCTTTTAATCACCCTTAGAGCAATTGACGATCCAGGAAACGAGATATGCGTATTAGCAGCTCTGAGATCCCCCTTATTCGGCTGCTCCGACAAGGAGATCTACAACTACATCAAGGATTTTGGCCACCGGATTAACTTCGAGCTCGATCCTCCTCCACTTGACGAGGAGAGTAACTCCGTAGTAGCGGCCTTGAGCTACCTGCGCCAAAAACGGTACTCGTTAGGCTCCTTTGTTGTCCACGAACTGATTGAAGCAATTATTTCCGAGAGACTCTGCTTCGAAATTGCACAGTTTGACAAAAAACCCCAGCAAAGTCGATCTAGGTATAGGCTCCTTTTAGAAGAAGCCCGTCTTTGGGGTCAAAAGGCTCCGCGGGGGACCCTAAGCCAATACTTGGAATGGTCTTACTCTCGCCAGGAAGCTGACAAGGCCATAGAGGAGCTGCCGCCGCCTCAAGACGCAGGTCAGATCAAGCTTATGACCATTCACTCTTCAAAAGGACTAGAATTCCCGGTCGTTTTTCTCGCCGGAATTTCTTCGAGTAATTCTGCGAGATCACAAACACTGGGCTTCTCAGACTCCGGCGAGCCGCTATTGAAAATCAATTCCGCTCTGATATCTCAAGGATTCGATGAGTGGCAATCAGAAGATAAACAAGCACAAGAGGCCGAGTTTCGGCGTCTGCTCTACGTTGGGTGCACCCGCGCTAGGGATCTTCTGATCATCTCTACCTACCGCAAGTTCGTAAAGGAGTCGACGTCACCATGCGGCGCTGACTTGATCATAAATACCATTGTCGAAGGTTCAATCCCAGTAACGAAACTGGCCGGCAGAAATCTAGCTTCACCGACTCACCGAAAGAAAGTGCCCGCTGCTTCGGCAACTTTCGAACTCCAAGATGCTGAGGCTAATTATCAGCTGGCGCAACGGGCCATAATAGACGCTTCAAAATCCCAGGTCACTACGGCGACAAATCCCAAAACGGAAGATACTCCCCTATCGAGCCCGATCGGCAACACTAAAG
>JAKBHQ010000253.1 GCA_021836665.1 Thermoplasmata archaeon | reverse complement strand
AGCCAAGCAATATATTTGCGTGCCCCTGCCATGGGTCTGAGTTTCAAGCCGATTCCGGAATGGTGATTCAAGGACCTGCGGCGGTAGGCCTATCTCGAATTTTAGTGGTTGACTTCTTGGGAGAACTTTACGTGGAAAACTAGCTTTTCCGAGGCGGCCCACTTGACTAATTCGATGAGATTAAGCCTTCGAGGTTGATGGCGAAGCGACTTTGCAGGCCTTCGGCACTGGTGCTGACTGTGCATGGAACGTCGGACCCCCGTAGCACAAGCTATTTGTTGAAAGTTTCTTTCATTTTGTCGACTAGAACCCCGAGCAAAAGGGTCGTAAGTTGCTCCCTATCAGGTCAGTCATTCAAATCAAAGATACGTGCTGGAATAGGAGAATGATGTTGTCCGAGTGGGCAGAGCAAAAGGACATCCACTATTAGACGGCCCAGGAATGGCTCGAATACGGAAAGCTCCTCTTTCTTGAAATGCTTGACCAATTTGGCCTTGGCTTTGCACTGCTATCTAGGATAACCATAGAGACGACCTGGGCATCCAAGGGGGGAGAGGGCGGCGGCGTTCGCTAGCGCAGCCACCTCATCGGTGATTGAAGCTGTAAATTAGCTTGCGAAAGGAGGCAATCACAACTTTTCGGTGAACCAGGCTCCTCAAGCCTGACGAGGCCTTTTAAGTCCGCCGAGTAAGGCACGCCGGCGGTTGGGAGCGAGGGCCCTTTAGCACGGGTCTGCTTTGATCGGTGCAAAATACTACTTGGCAGGCAAGGTTGGAGAGTAGTAATAGCGAACTTAGCCCCGAAAGAGACGGGTGAACTGGGTTAGGACTCTGTATCGATCATCTACTACTTTGACACGCGGTTGAATTGCCTGGTTTTGCTCTGAAACACAGGGCCTCAAGTAGCAAAGGGATACTGTAGGACAATTGTTGGGCCAGAGCATGGCTTACCAGTGGGTCGTCATCCATGCTACGACCTTTGAGCAGCCAAAAAAGCTCCGCCATTCAGGTAAAAAGGGATGCCTCATGGTCAAGATAGTGCGGCCGATACGGAATCAATTTTTGCCTCTGTTTCGGCGAATTCCGAGTGTGCGTCACTTCCAGCTACAATACCTACCCCTGTCCGAATTTCAGCTTGATGCCTGATGAACCTTACGTTTCTTAGGGCGAGATAAAGATCGGCGTCTCCGCTTGAGTCGATAGTTCCCACTATTCCCGCGTAGAGATCTCTGGGGCTATCCTCCAAGCGGATGACCTCTTGGACTGACAGCGCCTTGGGATCACCTGCAACGGCTGCCGTGGGTGCTATCTTCGCTAAAACGGTAAGCGGGTTTAATCCCTCACTTATGGTTCCGGTAATCGTAGTCATTAGATGCTGTACGGGGCCGAATGTTAGAACTGAAGGTTGATCCGAGTGCTCGATATCACTCGAAAACTGCGACAGTGCCTCTGTGATCCCCTGGACCACTATGGCGTGCTCCCTCGTGTCTTTTTCGGACTCGAGAAGTTGTTCAATTAGGCCTTTTCGACGAGTACCAGCTAGTGGTCGCGACGTGATGCGTCCTGAGTCGATTGAAAGCACTAGTTCCGGAGATGCGCCAGCATAATTTCCGAAAAGATAGCTTAAAGCACTCGGGTAGTATCTATGGAGCCGAACGAAGGCTTCCGAAACCGAAGCACCGTGAGCGGGTTCGAAAATGGCGGAACGGGATAGCACTATTTTCCGAAGCCTCCTCTTTGCAATTAGCGAAAGAGCCTCTTCCACCATTTCCGCCCAATGTTGGCGATCTGGCCTGTCAATTCGTTTGGCAATTACTGGGCCTGGGCGAGGATCCAACTCTAAAGCTATGCGTAGGAGTTTTTCGGCCAGCACCTCGATTCCATCAGAATTTGCCTTGGGGCCTACATTTTGAAACAGGGTCGATGTACGATTTTCCGCCGAACGAAATACTAGTTTTGGGATGGTAATCGTTCCAGGTTTTGCAGGATCAAAAGGAAAGGCCACTGAGGCAGTCACGACTCGCCCAAGTTGCTTCGAGTACTCTTGCAGCTGTTTAAAGGCGTCATTGAGTTGGTCGGGATCTGAAAGACCATGCTTGAGATGTAGCTGGTCGGATTCTCCGATCATGACCCGAGAGGACAATACACCCCCCAACGCCGTCGCATCTAGTCCGAGCTGGCTGGCCGCCATCACCAGCTGCGAAGCTGTTTGAGGTGTTGACGAAGCCACGTCGTGGGTGGTTTCTGGGTTGATCAACATCTTAACTCCTTGTTGCCATGATGATTTGTGCAGCACCTAGTCCTACGCTTACCCGTTCGAATCCGCTAAACCCTGAGGCGGACATCATCGTTTGAAGCTCTACTTCCGATGGAAGATATTCAACCGACTGAGGTAAGTATCGGTATGCCGATTGATCAGACATTGCTCCTCCGATCACTGGGACTACGTGATTGAAATATAGAGAATGCCCAGCCCTGATTAACGCATTCTTGGGAGTCGCTACCTCAAGTATGCCCACCCGACCTTCGCTTTTGATCACTCGAGCAAATTCAGCGAAAACCATTTTTAACTCAGTGAAATTTCTAATCGCAAAGCCGCAAGTTAAGCCTGAAAAAGAGGCATCTTTAAACGGTAGATTGACCGCAGAGCCTTGGACCAGCGCAACCCCCGAATGATTATGTTTTAGCATTCCAAATGACAAGTCGACGCCGGTTGGATCGAGGGCCGAAGCTTTCAGAAGCTTCAGAAAGTCGCCCGTACCGCAGGCCACATCTAATACCTTTTGCCCTGGACCCAAATCCAGCCGGCGCACGACCTCTCTCCTCCACCCCTGATCGAGGCCAAAGGTCATCAAGCGATTTACAAGATCGTACTTTGGAGAGATCCTGTCGAACATGCCTTGAACGAAGGATTGCTTGTCTGTATATGAAGGTAACGGGCTTCGTTTCATTTAACATCTCTTCGGTTTTGCAATGAAGTTCCTATTCTTTGCGAAATGAGTTCAAGTTCAGTTTGCGAGCCCGTTGCCATCACGGCATTTAGCGAGCGACGAAGGAGCTCACTCCTAAAGTGGTTAACTACTAACGCAGACGATGCCTCAAAAAGTTCGTCAAACATTTCTAGCACCGACTGGCTTGTTCGATTCGGGTTCCTTCGGATGTGTTCATCGAAGACACTCACCGCTAAGTCAAGCACGTCGTCGATACTGCTTTTATACCTTTTAGCTATTTCCATAAGGCCAGCCAGAGGAAGCCCAGCACGAAGTAGCTCAAGAGCA
>JAKBHQ010000128.1 GCA_021836665.1 Thermoplasmata archaeon | reverse complement strand
CTTTTAAATGCCCCTTTTGGGCCACTTGGCCTCCTCGGCGGATTGGCGACGATACTAGCTGTAGTCCAGCTCACAAGGTCGAAAGACCACGATCCGGTGAAGCCGCTCTTTTAAAATCACTACGAGCCTCGAACCCGATTCGATCGTGTGATTATTCATATTGACCGACCCTTCGTCTTAGTTGATTGCAGACTTCGTAGGTCAATACAAAGGTGACCTTTCCCTTAATCTCTGTCATTTGGCCTTGACTCTCATGCCGAAGCAAACCACCCTTCGCCCCATTTCGGTATTTAAACCGCTAACACTTTGCCCACTTCCTAGCCGGGAGTCGAAACATCTCCAGAAGGGTCGCAGCCACATCAGAGCTATCTCCCGTTTTGCCAAATGTTTCACGTTTTAATCGGGGGCCCCTTTTACAGACCTGACAAATGTCAGCAACGAAATATTTAACCTATAAACATAGTTGTATATTACAAGTAGTCATAAATTCTAAGTAACTTCCGCTCTTAAGTGAGTGTTTATGGAGGTCGCATGGAATTACCAAAGAAGCAAATCTCTGCTGAAAACGTTCTCAAGCCCCTCTATGCCGCAGAGTTAACATTCGGCGCTACGGTCGTAGCCTGTTCACTGATCCTGTTCGATCACTCAGTGTCGGTCTACGGAATCAGCTACTGGGGAATTCGACTCGAAACCGTACCCATATTGGTGATTGGCCTGATGGCGACTTCACTAATGCTCTTCCAAGCCGCATCGAGACTCCCCGATCAAAAACCCCTCACCTATATGGCAATATGCTTCAGAGTGGTCGGAGCGGGGGCAATCCTTCTCCTTCTAACCCCGTATACCGCTGGAACCTTTTTCAATTGGGCACATATGACAATAGGAGCCACCTTCTTCTTGGCTCAAATGGCAACGTCGGCTTACATGTACATCAAACTACCCAAAGATTTCTGGCTAAGTTCCGCCATCCTTGTACAGCTATTCGGTGGAATTCTCGCCATGCTTTCTTTGCCAGATAATTTGCTCGCCCTTATGTTGCAAGGAGAGGTACTCTTCCAAATTGGATTCGCCTTGTTAGTCAACAGAACCCTCAAGGTTTATCTGTACCATCAGGGCAACCAACAAATGCACTCAACAGCGACCGATGACTCCCTAAGTCCCAAGTTCGAAGAGTCGGATGTCTCGCAGCAAAAAAGGAATTAGTAAACCGTGATATGCCCCGGATTATATGAAGATTCAGGAAGACCTTGAAGACCGATCGGGTCTCAAGCAACTGGGTCACCATTAAATTAAACTCGGGACTTCTCGTCCGCCTATTTGGCATAGAGTCTGATTAACTTCGATTTTGAATCTGCGTCATTGAACTTTTAACCCATCCGCCTCTACCGGGAGTGTCAAATGCAACAGGGAGAAGCAAAATCCTCAAAGCGAGAGCCGTCAAAATCGGCTAAGGCCTACCAAACCATTTCCAAACCCACCTTCGCCACAAAGCCACTAAATGTTCAAGGCTCTTCTCTGGATCTGACTAGCGAAGAGTTCAAGGGTATCGATCGCATGGTTAAAGCTTCAATCGCCAAGGCAACCCTAGGTTTAAGTCCTATCGCCCTAGGCCTCGCCTTTGCTGACTGGGCAGCTAACTTGCTTCTTTCACCAGGAAAGATGGCTTCTATCTTCGCCGAGATGATCCGTCTTGAGGCGGAAATGTCCAAGTACTTGGTGGACTCAACGACTAAACCTACTGACGGCGATAGACCAATACCGCACATAGCGCCCGCTCCAGGCGATCGTCGTTTCGCTGGCCCTGGCTGGGATAACTGGCCCTTTGACCTGATACACCAACAGTTCTTGATCGCTGAGCGGCTATTGGACGTAGCCACCACAGATGTAAGCGGCGTCTCCGTGCACAAGGAGCAGGTAGTCCGGTTTCTGGCTAGACAGCTATTAGATATGCTCTCACCGTCGAATTTCCTTCCCACCAATCCCGAGGTTCTTTCCAAGACCGCTGCCACTGGAGGGAAGAATCTGGTCGATGGCATGGCCAATCTCCTGGAGGACTTGAGGCGGGCGTCAGCGAAGCTTCCAGCGGCAGGAACGGAAGAATTTGAGGTCGGCAAGCAGCTCGGCGCTACGCAAGGCCAAGTCGTGATGAAAAATCGATTAGCGGAGCTGATCCAATACGCACCAACTACCGACGAGGTCTTCAAAGAGCCGATCCTAATTGTGCCCGCTTGGATCATGAAGTACTACATCCTGGATCTGTCACAAACAAACTCGTTAGTCAAGTATCTCGTCGACCAAGGGCACACTGTATTCATGCTCTCCTGGATAAACCCGACCGAACAAGACCGGGATATGGGGATGGACGACTATCTAAGGCTCGGTCCATTCGCCGCAATAGACGCAGTGTCCTCAGTCGTTCCCTTCGAAAAGATCCACGCAGTCGGATATTGTCTCGGTGGTACGCTTCTCACCGTAGCAGCCGCTGCCATGGGAAGGGACAAGGATGACCGCTTAGCTAGCGTCACGCTGCTAGCCGCTCAGTCCGACTTTACCGAAGCTGGAGAGCTCACCTTGTTCATCGACGAAGGCCAGGTAGCTCTGCTGGACGATCTCATGTGGGTGCAAGGTTATTTAGATAGTTCACAAATGGCCGGTGCATTCCAGATGCTTAGGTCAAGTGACCTCATCTGGTCGAAGATGATGAGAGAGTACCTCATGGGCGAGCGGTCAAAATTGAACGACCTCATGGCGTGGAACGCTGACGCTACCCGAATGCCATTCCGGATGCACAGTGAGTACCTCAAGGGAATGTTCCTCCATAACGATCTAGCCGAAGGAAGATACCGGGTTGACGGGCATCCAATCGCTATCGAGGATATCAGAACACCAATGTTCGTAGTGGGTACAGAAACTGATCACGTCGCTCCTTGGAAGTCAGTCTTTAAAATCCACATTCTTTCCGACGCCGACATCACCTTCGTTTTAACTTCAGGCGGGCACAATGCCGGTATTGTGAGCGAACCTGGTCACCCAAGAAGACACTTTCGAAAGTCAAGGCGCCTCCCCGGCGCTAGCTATCTCGGACCCGAAGAATGGTATAAGCAAGCCGAATACCATGACGGTTCATGGTGGATCGACTGGCAGAAATGGCTCGCCGACAACTCAACCAATATGACTACACCACCCAAACTGGGTTCGTCACGATATCCAGTGATCGCTCCAGCGCCAGGAAGCTATGTGCTTCAAAAATAACATTATGAAGTCCAAGCAAGTCCAAGC
>JAKBHQ010000227.1 GCA_021836665.1 Thermoplasmata archaeon | reverse complement strand
CATACCGGCAATACCTGAGCTGCAAATGCCTCATTCAGCTCCACTACGTCGATGTCGGAGATCTTCATCTTCGCTTGAGCTAGTACTTTTGCGATGGCTTCAATCGGTCCAACTCCCATCAATTCTGGCGCCAAACCCGATACGGAGGAAGCGACTATTCGGGCGAGGGGCTTTATTCCTAGCGCCTTTGCCCGGGTGTCAGACATAACCACTACCGCTGCCGCACCGTCATTCAAGGGGCATGAATTTCCAGCGGTGACCCTGCCGTCGGGCCTGAAGACGCTTGGAAGAGTAGAAAGTTTTTCGAGACTGGTTCCTGGTCGAGGGCATTCATCGACCGACACGACGCTACCGTCGGGGAGGACGTAGGGCGAGATCTCCCGATCGAAAAAACCGTTCTTCTGTGCTTCAGTCGCCCTGTCCTGCGAAAGTTTGGCGAACTCGTCCATTCTCTGGCGTGAAACGCCGAACTTGTCAGCGACATTTTCGGCGGTGAAGCCCATGGGGATATACATGTCGTTTATGTAGTCGCTGCGGCTCTTGTCCGTGAATCGAGGGTTCATATCCTCTTTGTCGAAGCCCTTGAGTGACGAGCGCGTTACACTCTCGACTCCACCAGCAACGAATATCTCGCCTTCGCCAGCCTTGATAGCATGAAACGCCATCCTTATCGATTGCAGTGACGAAGCGCAGAACCTGTTGACGGTTGTGCCAGGAACGGTGTCGCTCAGTCCGGCAAGCGCCGCTGCGTTTCTTCCGAGATTCATCGACTGCTCGCCATGGTGCATCGCTGCTCCGACGATTACGTCGTCAATCTCGCTCGTGTCGAGCTGGGGAAGCTTCTTTAGTGCTTCAGCGATGGCGAATCCAGCCATATCGTCTGGTCGCGCATTGATTAGCGACCCTTTGAAGGCCCTCCCGATCGCAGTTCTAGCTGTCGAAACAATTACCGCCTCTGGCATCTGTACCTCTCTCGCAAATTGCTACCCCAGCTATGTTACCAGTTAGTTACTTAGCCCGGGTGTTTTTCTATTGATTGTCTCTTAGCTATCCGGCCTATTTAAGTTTTCGTTCTTCTTGGCCTCCTCTATCAGCTGTTTGTCAAGTTCTCGATCGATCCTTTTTGCCTGTCGAGCGTCCAGTTTGGACCACTGGAAGACGAGGACAAGCAGGCCAATGACGTTCGTAAACTCGCCCAAGCCCCAGAGCAAGGCACCCCCCGCGTGGGTGTCAGCGAGAGTGTGGGCTGGAGAGATCGATTTTCTCATCCCCATGATCGCTATACCTAAAAATGCTGAGAATGGGATTCCGCTGAGGATGAATCCCAGCCTTGTAATAATTCCAGGGCGCCAAGGAGACGGGTCTACTCCTATGGCGGTTGTCCAGAAGAGGAGACCTACTACCAGGAATTGAAGGTGTGTGTAGTCGTGAAAGAGGGGGTGATCGAGAGATAGCTGGTAGATAGGAGTCAAGAAGTAGAGGTACATAGTCGCAAGATTTGCTATCCAGGTGAATGCCGGAAAGGTAAGCAACAGCATCGGCTTCGAGTGCAGAAAAGCGACGATCTTCACCTGTATACTTCTCGGACTCGCTTGGGTCGCCATGGTGAGTGGCGCTCCGAGGGCGATAAATATCGGAGCGAAGTTCATCAATAATAAGTGCTGGATAACGTGCATTTCGAAGACTGAGTCATCGTAGCTTGCTAGTCCGGAACCGGTAGCGACCCAGATCAGGATGACTCCGGTTATAAAGGAAGCCGTTTTCGTCCCCGACCAATCTCGGCCCCTGGTACTCAGCCGTTTCCGACCACGGACATAGAGGTAGATGGAGGCCAACTCCAACACAAGAGAAAAGATGGCCAGCGGATTTAGCTGGATGTCAAAGAGTAGCTGGTGAAGCCGGATTGGCGGTGACGCTATTATGGCGAACGAGATCATCGAGCGTGGGTATGGGACGAGAAACAGCTGACTTCAGGTGCAGGCAGGGATAGTCCTACTCGGGCCTTAGACCCAACCTCCATGTGGTGCTCGTGTTTCCAGATGCCGCTACGTTGCAGGAGCATGTAGTGGTAGTCGCCGATGTCTTTTGCAGCGACCCCTTTCAACCTAGCTCTGAGGCCCTCCTTTTTACCCACGGCCACCCAATCGAACTGGCCTTTTTGCCCTTGGGCACTATCGCCCGCACGTGGTCTCAGACAAGAAACCGGCGGCTTCTCGCAATGAGTGGGCGAGTTGTCGCCCGATGCAAGCCAGCGGCAGTTCCGGCCGATTTCGCCAGTGCTCTCGCGGTTGGATACTGACTCCGATTCTTTGGCAGACTGAAAAAGCATCAGCTGGCGGCTCTTTTCGCTCTTCTGCAGCGTGCTCCACCTCCTTTGAGAACAACTAGGCCTGGTAAAACTCGGCACGAGGGACCCTCCTAAGCGCCCGCGGCTTTAGACCCAGGGTGGTTGACCTGTACTAAGTCCACGTCCAAGAGAGCCTCCTACTCCGATACAGGCTAGGAGCCAACTAGTTTGCTCAGATCAGCTGGGCTAGTACTCGTTCAGCATGGCCGGTGGCCTTGACGTTATACATTGCCTGAACTATGAGACCTTCTGCTGAAATCAAAAATGTCGAGCGAATGATCCCTTGAATTGGCTTGCCGTAGTTCATCTTCGCCCCGTATGCTCCATAGGCCTTGATCGTCTCTAAGGTCGGGTCAGAGAGGAGAGGGAAGCCGAGGCCATACTTGTTGCGGAATTTTCTGTGCGACTCTACCGTGTCGGGGGATATCCCGATTACCGCCGCATGTGGGGAAATTCGATCGAGTCGGTCGTTGAAATCACAGGCCTCGGTGGTGCATCCCGGAGTCATATCTTTGGGGTAGAAGTAGAGGATTACCGCTTGACCATAGAGATCTTTTAGGCAGATCAGCTTTTCGTCCTGATCGGGCAGACAGAACTGAGGTGCTAATTCTCCCACCGCTAGTCTTGGGTTCTCGCTCATCTCTCCAACGATAGCTCATCCACGGAAAACTCGATAGTTCCTCTTAGGGCGATCCAAGTTCAAAGTTGTCTTTAGATGAATTCAACAGGCAATTCCAGAGATCGGGAATTGCCTGTTGAACGGTGAAAATTCATCTTCGCCTGTAAGCGGGATAGAGTTAGGTGAAAGGTATTGACGAAAAGTATTGATTAAAAGAAGCGATGCTTTAAAAGGGAGTAGTTTGTGGAACCGTTGGGCCCAGTAGGCCGAATACTGGTCGTAGCTGCCCATCCAGATGACGTCGATTTCGGGGCGG
>JAKBHQ010000055.1 GCA_021836665.1 Thermoplasmata archaeon | reverse complement strand
GGAGAAGCCCCATGTGTGGGCTCGAAAATCGCTGCACGAGATAGCACTATCTTGCGAAGCCTCTTCTTTGCGATGAGCGAGAGGGCTTCCTCTATCATCTTCGCCCAATTCTCACGATCCGGCCTATCGACTCTCTTATTGATGACTGGACCGGGATGGGGTTCTAGCTCAGAGGCGATTCGAAGAAGTTTTTCCGCCAAGGCTTCAACCCCCTCGGTGGGCGCCTTGTTGCCCAGATTCTGAATCAGAGCCGCAGTTCGACCCTCAGAGGAGTGAAAGACCAACTTTGGGACAATTAGTGTGCCAGGCTTGTTTGGGTCGAAGGGAAACGCAACCGTAGCGTTCAATGGCCGTCCAAACTGTTCTGAGAGCCCTTTCAGTTGCTCAAAAGCATCGTTGAGTCTGTCGACATCAGACAGACCGTTTGTGAAGTTAATTCGGTCCGATTCACCTATCATGACCTGAGAGCTAGATGGGCCGCCCAAAGCCGTGCAGTCCAGTCCGAGCTGGCTCGCCGCCATTACCAGCCGCGCTGCCATCTGTGGTTCCGAAGAAGCTACGGTGTGGGTATCGGGAATGTTCAAAGTACTTAGCTCCTTGTTGCCATGATTATCTGTGCTGCCCCTAGACCTACACTGATCCGCTCGAATCCGTAGAAGCCTGAATTGGCCATCATCGCTCGAAGCTCTTCGTAAGGGGGGAGAAACTCAACGGATTGCGGTAGGTATCGATAGGCAGATTGGTCGGAAATTAATCCCCCGATCAATGGGACTAGGTGATTGAAATATACCGAATGCCCAGCCCTTATTATCGGATTACCAGGAGTGGCAACCTCGAGTATGCCCACCCTTCCTCCACTGGCTAGTACTCGAGCGAATTCAGAGAAAACCACTTTCAACTCAGTGAAATTCCTAACGGCAAATCCGCAAGTTATACCGGAAAACGAGGAATCCCTAAAAGGTAGATTGAGCGCTGAACCTTGCACAAGCGAAGTCTCTGAGTGATTATGCTTCAGCATTCCAAAGGACAGGTCCACTCCGGTTGGCTCGAGGGCTGAAGATCTTAGGAGTTTTAGGAAATCGCCCGTTCCACAGGCAACATCCAGCACCCTCTGACCAGGTGCCAACCCTAACCGTCTCACGACCTCGCGTCTCCACCCCTGGTCGAGTCCAAAAGTCATCAAGCGGTTTACGACGTCATACCTAGGAGAAATTCTGTCGAACATACCTTGGACGAAAGTTTGCTTTTCAGCAATCGAGGGTAGTGGATCCTGTTTCATCCGAGGTCACTCAGCTTCTGCAACGTTATTCCTACTCTCTGTGAAATCAGATCAAGTTCAGCTTGTGATCCAGTTGTCAAAACGGTCTCGAGCGAGCGGCGGAGCAGCTCACTCCTGAAGTGATTAACTACTAACGCAGACGATGCCGCAAAAAGTTCGTCGAACATGTCAAGTACCTGTTGGTCTGAAAGGTTCTGATTCCTGCGTATGTACCCATCGAAGATACTCACCGCTAGTTCAAGTACTCCGTTGATGCTGCTCTTATACCTCTTGGCTATCTCCATGAGTCCCGCCAATGGAAGTCCAGATCTTAAAAGCTCCAAAGCGGCCTTTGCGCTAAAGAGGTCGAATTCGCTAAAGTACTCCGCACTCCCTATAACCGTCGGCTCTAAGATTCGATCAGCTACCAGCGAAAGAAGTATCGCCTCTGGAAGTTCGGTTTCATCTGCGAGTTCGCTGCGTGTTAGCAGGCGTACGGGGCTTGGAGGTATCCGAGCTCCGTAAGTTGCTCGATCCGGACGAATGTGGCCGTGCTCGGATTTGATCGCAGCGAGACTCCAGCCGCGCTCCTTTAATTCGGATATTCGACGAAGTACTTCGAGATGGTCCTGCCCGTAAAATGCTACCCGTCCATTTCGAATTGGTGGCGGAAGTAGACCAAAGTGCTGATAGTAGCGAATCGTGTCCACCGTCGTTCCGCTGAACTTCGAAAGGTCCTCGATGCGGAATCCTTTATCTCCTAAAGAATTGCCATCGTCAGAGGAGATGGCTGGAGAATTGCGATTTCGACCTTGAGTCACAGACTTGATTATAGGAGCTAGAACTCACAACATATGAGCTTGGATTGGATTTGATTAGGATTGGCACCACTGACGCGGATCTATTTGTGCCCTATTGCCGGACTCAACCTTCATCCGGGAGATGTATATCTAGGTCTGCTACTGTGAAATCGGGGATCCGCAATGGCGGCAATTGGCATATCCCCTAGAGGTCAAGCCATGGCAATTTGGGCATCGATAGGGCTTGGTCCTGCCGGTCAACAATCTAAAGGCCGCATGTATAAGCATCGAGCCAATCGCCACGACAAATAAGCCTTCAAGAAAGTCCCTAAAAAGGATCGAAGCCGACGCGAGTGCAAGAACCATTGAAGTCAAGCCTAGGATTCGGCGATCGGGGTTCAACCGTCTTTTTGTGCCGGTTTAGTTTGAGGTTGACTTTTAGTTCTTACCGTTGCTATGCTTCTTGGCTTTATCGATTACTCCAAGTAGTTCTCGCCTTAGTCCGTCTACATCCGGTAGAGTCACTTCTGGATACTCCGGCGCCATCTCCCTCAGTAATCTAACGACCATCGACATTACCGCCCAGTCTCGATACCACTTGTGGTCCGCCGGTACTACGTGCCATGGTCGATGATGGTCTGAAGTGCGTGAAATCATGGCGCTGTAGGCCCGCTGAAACTCAGGCCAGTGGCTGCGAGTTTGAAGGTCGGTGGCGGAGAATTTCCAATGTTTTTTTTCGACATCAATTCGAGAGAGGAGCCTTTGGGCCTGTTCTCGATAGGAGATGTGCAAAAACACCCTTAGGATCCGAGTTCCGTTGTTTTGCAGATTTTCTTCGAACTCCTCGATCGACCGTACTCGACGCTCGAGTGCTTCCTGGGGGAGAGTTTGGTATGCAAGCGGAACTATTAGGTCTTCATAATGGGACCGATTAAAGATGGTAATCATCCCATGCGCCGGGCATTTGGAGTGTATTCGCCACAGAAAATCGTGGGACAACTCAAGTTCTGTTGGAGCTTTAAATCCACATACGGTTACACCTTGCGGATTTGTGCCATCAAACACACGCCGTATCGTGCCATCTTTGCCCGCAGTATCAAGTCCCTGAAGGATGAGCAGGACAGAAGACTTTGCCTGGGCATGGAGCTTCTCCTGGAGGATGCCGAGTTCTAGGCGGAGGGACTCGGTCTCAAGAAGACACTGTTCCTTTGAAAAGGCTCCAGGGGTCGATTCGGGATCGACCTCTTTTAGAACTCGACTATCCAGGTTGAGGACTGACTCACGATTGGTTATCTTCAGAGAATCCCAAACGCCGTCTATTACCTCTTGTTCAAGGTCCATAGCGTTCCTTAGCTAGCGTATCAAAGTCCGCATGAGCGGATTGCCTGGATTTGCGGCGGCTAATTCAACGGCTAGTTGTAGTAGCGAAATACTATTTGAGTAGCGAGAGAAGGCTTGGTCGATCCTTCGGTTTCGATGGTGATATCCACTAGGGCTTGAGCTCCACCCTGGATCTCTTCGACCTCCGCCAAGGTGGCGCCGAGACGAACCTTTGATCCAGATGGGACGGGGGAGGGGAACCGAAGCTTGTTAGCTCCGTAGTTAATGGCCATTGATACCCCGCTAACGGAAAGTACCTGCTCCAACAGCATAGGTATGAGACTCATAGTCAAATATCCGTGTGCTATCGTCGTGCCAAAGGGACCCGAAGCCGCCCTCTCTGGGTCTACATGTATCCATTGGTGGTCGCCGGTAGCATCCGCAAATAGATTGATCTGTTCTTGAGTAATTTGGTGCCAATCGGAGTACCCAATATGTTCACCAATTTTTGCCTTTAGCCCGGCAATACCGTCAATTTGTTGTGCCATAGTAAAAGTTCTACCAGCAATAGACTAACTAGTGGTCGCGTCAAAGGTTATTGGAACCATATTTTTTGATATTCTCTACTCGAGGGTGCGAGTAGTGCTACCGCAAGTGCGACTTCAAAGAACAGATTGAATATTCCGACTGCGGCGAGGACGGAAAACCCATATTGTATGGTGTAGTAGACCAGATAGGCGAGGGGAAGTAGCGCCGCAGTTACTCCGGTGTAATATCCCCACTTCCGATCGCTCGCAATCCCCATCCCGCCGGCGACGCATAGAACCGTGAGAATTAGCAGAAGGAGGTCAAAGCCTCCCAAAATGCCATTCAACAGATCGAACGCGGCGGTGACATAGAGCAGCATGACACCATATTGCAGGGCCTGGGGCTGAGACTTGTTAAGCCATTTACGATTCACTAAAAAAGAACTCCTTCAGATGCTTTTTGCAAGTTCCGGGCTTGATCATACCGCTTGACCTGGTGGGAACTAGTGCTATGTCGGTCATTGTCGGGCTATTTAACCCACCGTTAACCACCCAATCCTCGAACACAAGCCTATTCTGACGGAGCTAAATCAGAAAATGCTGTGACATTGGTCGAAAGTCGCCTGGCCTTTCCGACGGAATGGTTCCTATTAGCGAGCTGACCACAGGCTGCGGCGATTTCGGCACCCCGGGTGTTTCGGACGGTTACATTGCAGCCCAGGCCCTCCAGAAGGTATGCGAACTCGTTGACCCTTGCTAGGCTGCTCCCGGTGGTCGGCCAACCCGGCGTCGAATTAAGTGGGATGAGGTTAATGTGGGCACCCGCTGCCAATGCCAACTCCGCTAGCTCTTTGGCGTCTTTGTCCGAATCATTTACGCCATCCATCATTGCCCACTCAAAACTCACGCGGCGATTGGTGGCATTTTTGTATTCGTAGATCGCCCCCATTAGAGCCGAAATTGGGTAAGTCTTATTGATCGGGAGCAGGCTTGAGCGTAAAACATCATTTGCAGCGTGCAGTGACACCGCTAGGTTGACTTGGATAGGAACCGCTGCGAGACGACGAATTCCCGGGACGATACCTACTGTCGACACGGTGAAGCTTCTTGCTCCGATCGCAAATTCCTGGTTCATTACCTCTATCGCCCTTATCAGTGGGGCGAAATTTGCTAGCGGTTCACCCATGCCCATAAAGACAACATTGGAAACCCTTTGATTCGCGCCCAATGCCCTAAGGCGCCTCGAAGCGATGAAGACCTGTTCTACGATCTCACCAGACGTCAGTTGCCTAAAGAAGCCAGCTTGACCTGTTGCGCAAAAACCACATCCCATAGCACATCCTGCCTGGGTAGAGACACACACGGTGTCTCTACGCTTGTAGCGCATCAGGACGGTCTCTATCTGGTTCGAACCTTGCAACTCCAAGAGCCACTTGATGGTTGTCATGTTGTCAGATTTAAGTTCCGAAATTACCTTTAACGCTTGGGGTAATATTTCTGGAAGCCGTTCCCGAAGGGACTTTGGTAACGAGGTCAGTTCACTTGGCAGTGTAAAGCCTCGGTAGAGTCCTTCCCAGACCTGTTTGATCCTATAATCGGGCTGGTCTGCGAGTAGTTTTGACCACTGTTCGTATTCAATGTCAAAGATAGACTTATATGAGGGTAGGGTATTGTCCATGAGCGCTGCTCGTTTCGGGGTAACTGGTTTTTTAAATCGTAATACGGATCAGCCCAATACCAAAGCGGCTGGCAACGATACCGGTGGCGCTGAGGTGATGGGCCACGGTGAGCATAGGGACATTACTGGGGGTGCCGCAAGGGCTGCGGTCTTCGGTGTTTCTGACGGCCTAGTGACCAACGTATCTCTGATACTTGGAGTCGCCGGGGCACATCCGAGTGGTGGGTTCGTCCGGCTCGCTGGCCTAGCCGGTCTTGTAGCCGGTTCTTTTTCGATGGCTCTCGGCGAATATGTATCGATGAGAGCCCAGAGGGAGCTTTTCGAACGCGAGATAACCATCGAGGCCGAAGAGATAGCCAAACGTCCTGAATCTGAAACCAGGGAGTTGTCCAGACTCTACGAGAGTCGGGGCGTCCCTAGGGATCTAGCCGATCAGATTTCGAAGATCCTCATGTCTGATCCGAAGGTTGCACTCTCAATTCACTCGATGGAGGAATTAGGTGTCCACCCAGATTCAATAGGGTCACCGATCCAAGCCGCAGTCTCTTCGTTCCTGGCTTTTGCTCTCGGGGCAATCATACCCCTGTTTGCTTGGTTCTTTTTGGCTGGCTCGACCGCCGTGTGGATTTCAATAGGAGTTTCATTTGTCGCCTCGGTACTGGTTGGAGGGGCATTGGCAGTATTCACGGGTCGCTCGATTTTCAAGAGCGCTGCCAGGCAAGTGCTTTTGTCCTCCTTGGCAGCTGGAGTGACATATCTTGTCGGAATGCTGGTTGGTCACACTGCATAAGTATTCTGACAGGCTGTCCGTATACGCTGATAAACCAATACTCTATAGGGTATATGTTTGCAGTTCAAGTCTTTGCTAGATTATCGACGATGAGCTGAAGCGCTGCACATGAATACGGAGGCAACTATAAGTGGCAGGTTCAACAATTTCTCAAAGCGATACAAACGGGTCCGTAGAAGCGGTTACGTTCTATTTTGATCCAGCATGCATCTGGACCTGGGTCACTTCTCGATGGCTGAATAACCTAGCAGAACAGGGGATAGTTAAGGTTAGCTGGAAGCCATTCAGCCTTACAAGGCTAAATAGGGGGAAGGAACTACCAGCTGAGAATCGCGTAAAGTTAGCCGCTTCGACCAAGGCGCTCAGGGTGATTGCTGCGCTGGACCAGGCGGGTGAGGCCGACAAGATAGCGAGCTTTTACACCAGGTTAGGAGAGGCTTGGTTCGTAAAGAAGTCGGAAGATCTCGAGTTAGCCCTCAGGGGTATATTGAAAGAGCCAGATCTTGAGGCTTTCGCTAAGTTCGCCGACGATTCGAGCCTGGATGAAGAGGTCGAGCGGCACCACGACGCCGCATTCTCACTCGCTGGCCCAGACGTCGGATCCCCGATATTGAGATTTGCCTCGGGCGGGTCGTCATTCTATGGTCCGATTATTCAGCAAGTTCCTTCTATTGAGGACGGCATTAGGTTGCTCGAAGCAGTCCGGACTTTGGCGCAGCTAGAAGCGGTGTACGAACTAAAAAGAGGACGTACAGGAACACCCGAAGTGTCGTAATTGTCTTCGCCGACGAGCTCTTCTCGCCGACGAAGCGAGATCAACTGGAGCTTTTTGTCTTGGGTTACGCAATCTGGTACACCATCGAGTTTGCTCCTCAGTTTCATTGCAAAATTTACCCTTCGGAAATCGCAAAAAAATGGGTAGCCTCGTCGGAGTCGCCGGGTTGCTAACTATGGGTTGCAGCTAGGCTCACTCGACGGAACATCGGCGGTGTATGCCCGATCTAAGTGATCTATCTTGAAACCCAAGTCCTCGTAGAGCTTCAAGGCGGGAAGGTTTCCTGAATCAACATAGAGCATGGCCTGAGTTAGGCCCGCCTTTGAAAGCTGACAGAGGGCATATATACACATCTGGCGACCGATACCTCTTCCAGCGAATGCAGGATCGGTAGCTATGACATAAATTTCACCTAGTGGCGGCTCGTGGTCTGAGTGAATTTTTGTCCAGCAAAAAGCCGCGAGCTTTCCATCTATGTGGTGAAGATAGAACCCTGAAGGGTCAAACCAAGCCTCGGCTTCGCGTTCTAAAATCGTGTCGAGATGCCAATCTCCCTGCTCGGGATGCCAGGCAAAGGCCCGGTTGTTCACGGCTAGCCATTCATCTTCGTCCTTACCGACGATGAAGCTTCTTGTGACAAAACCTGCATCTGGTTTAAATTCGGTTGGCAGAGGGAGTCTCATCTGCAATAAGTCTCTCCCTCGGGCTAGGCCAGCGGATTCGGCCAGGGAGTCAAAGTATGCCGTAGGTTTGGCAATCCATAGGTGGATATGCCCTCCTCCCTGTTTTGAGATTTCCCTTATCCCAGCGGTAAGTAACCTCTGGCCCACGTCGAATTTATCATTTCGAAACTGAGGGTGAATGAGCAACTCGAGCGCCCAGGATTGGGCACCTTTCGATATCTGAAGGTAGCCGACCAATCGCGACATTCCGTGCATGTGGGCGGTGAGTCCAAGCACACCTTTTCGTCCTCCTTGGACAAGATCGAGCCAGGTGTGGTCTTCTAGGGCCTTGTGAAGGTCCGTTAATTCAATCTCCTTGGCAAGGCGAAGGATCGATGATATGTCGCGCTCACCTACGCGCCTTTTGATCTCGATTCCATCCATGACCAACAAATTAGTATGTATACAAAATAATTTGCAGGCCCTAGCCCCAAGGGGCATAGGTGCTAGCTGGTAAACTCCAGGTGGATCCGTATCGGATTGGTTACAAATTGTTTGCTGGGGAGCACTGTGAATCCGATTGTTCGGGCGGCTACGAAGGACGATTCGCTAGAGATAGTTCGACTAAGAAGGCTGATGTTTGAAGAAATGGCCCTTGGTCGATCCCGATCGGGGATATGGGAAGAGGAGTGCGTCGCCTTTTTCGACCGAACGATCACCGATGGCAGCGTAGTTGTGATTGTGACTGAAGATCCTGAGTCAAAAGGAGAAGGTCTACTTAGTACAACTGCGGCGATTATTTATCCCCGCATTCCTGCCCCTGGTATAGCCTTCGCAAGGGAAGCCCGACTGACTTCGATATTTACCGTTCCAAGGTTTCGTCGGGCGGGCCTGGCAAAGATATCGATGTTGTTGATGATGGAGGTTTTGAAGTCAAAGGGGGTTGGAAGGACGGACCTAGTTGCTACCCCAGAAGGCGTCGAATTGTACCGAAATCTCGGTTTTAGAGAGCCGTTAAATCGCGCACTCCAGTGGCAAGTTGCTGAGGGGCAATTCTGAGGCATGAAAGTGTTTCTCAGTGAGATATCGCTTTGGTAGCCTAAGGTACGGGGTTAATTTGACCAGTCTCGAGACCAGGTCTACGACTCGGCTGTGCCAACTAATATTTCCTGATGAGAGAGATCAAGGAAGAGCTGGTTCAAAGGTTAGCCACGCTCTATCCGGGCGATGCGGCTTCGCTTTGTGAACTCAGCTTCGAAGGACCATTTCAGCTCGCTGTAGCCACGATTCTTTCGGCGCAATGCACCGACAGGATCGTCAATTCAGTGACCGAGGCACTATTTGGCCTTTTCCCTGACGCAAAGTCATTGGCAGGGGCAGATTTAGGTAGGGTCGAAACATTGATCAGGCCAACCGGTTTTTACAGGAATAAGGCGCAGAATATTGTCTCTTTCTCTCGTGAGCTGGTAGAGCGGTACGACGGAGAGGTCCCAGACACCATCGATCGGCTGGTCGAGCTAAGTGGAGTGGGTCGTAAAACCGCAAACGTGATCGTGACGGTTGGGTTTTCCAAGCCTGGAATCGCCGTCGATACCCATGTAATTAGGCTAAGTGGGCGACTCGGACTTACCGAATTCACTGACCCGGCGAGGATAGAGATGGACCTGCTGGGGTGGCTGGCTCCTCTGGATGCCGCCGCTTTCGGCCTGCGATTGATACTGCACGGTAGGCGGGTATGTTCGGCCAGGAAACCAAAATGTGAAGCCTGTCCGCTGGGAGATATTTGTCCAAGCTTTAGCACTCTTTGATCAAATACAAGAGTTTGAGTAACCTGTGGCGATGGGGCGGGTTTTCAAAGATCACAAATGTTCTACTTTGTTGCCGCCAGGGACCGCAGGGAACATAGATTAAAGGTGCCGAGATCAAGCGTGTATTTCGACGGCAATCACCGTTCGAGTCTAAAATTGCCCGCTACGACCTTATCAGTCTGGTTTTACGCGGCCCAAAGACGCGGCAGAAGGAAGACCGAGATACCAATCTCCCTCGCGAAACGATCTCGCCGGGCAAATGGCGGAAGAATACCGAACAGATGGGATATAACTTCCTACAACGCCGTGAGGGTTGATCAGAAACGCTAAGGATCGCAGGCTTGGCCGGAGAGAGGTAGGCTAAACGAAGCTGCTGCCTTCCCAGGCGAACCGGTAAGTTCCAATCAAATTAGAGCCCGTGGTCCCGCAGATCAGACGTCGTTTTTACTGTCGATTCTGGGCCTTTTCCAGTCGCCTCACCGCAGACAGGATCGACCTTTCGGCTTGGTAGAGCTCCGAAGCGATCGCTTCCTGTTTTTCGGTGTATTTCTGATCGGCTAGTGCGGCGATCCTTTTGGCTATCTCACCTAGGCTGAACTCTAGACTAGAGAGTTCGGCTCTTATTTCTTGTGCCATCTATGTTCAATCTACCTAATCCGTGATGTCTAACTGCGTGCAGCCAATGAGCGGTGTCTAGGGAGCATAGTTCTGAAAGTCGGGCGAGTCGATGTCGTTATTGGCCAGCAAGTGATATTTGGAGTGAAAAATTGCTAAGAGTCATCGATCTGAGCGGGGCTGGGCCGGATTATTCGGGTATCATTCCTAGACCAAAAATTATCGGTGATCTTCCGGTTTCAGCTGTTAGGGATATTATTCAGCAGGTTAGAGAGCACGGTGACCAAGCGCTCTTGGATCTAACCAAGAAGTTCGACTCGGTGAGTCTTTTGAATATAGAGGTAACTCGGGACGAGATTGAAGAGGCCTACTCGGAGATCGATCCACAGCTTAGAGATGCGCTAGAAGCGGCTGCCTTTGGGATCGAGGAGTACCATAAGTTAGAGTTGGAGGAGCCAAAACACTTTGACAACCGCGGTATTAAGGTCATCCATAAAGCTATTCCAATGGCTAGAGCTGGATGCTATGTTCCCGGCGGGCTCGCAAGGTATCCATCTTCGGTCCTGATGACGGCAGTTCCAGCAAAGGTGGCCGGGGTCAAAGAGGTGTTCCTGGTAGTGCCACCTACGAAGTCCGGCGGAGTCGATCTAGCAACATTGGCGGCGGCGAAGATCGCTAGTGTTGACCGGGTCTTCAAGGTTGGGGGGGCTCAGGCGATTGCCGCCCTAGCCTACGGGACCGAGACTATACCCAAGGTTGACACCATAGTGGGCCCGGGGAACGTTTATGTTTCCGTAGCGAAGCGAGAAGTCGCTGGAGAGGTAGCTATTCCTTCCTCGTTTGCTGGGCCCTCAGAAGTGGTGGTGGTCGCTGACTCATCGGTTCCCGCTAAGTGGGCGGCCATGGACGTGATCGTCCAGGCTGAGCACGGTCCAGATGGGCTAGCTTGGCTTGTGACTTGGGATCAAAAATACGCTTTGGAGGTCTCCAAGGAGGTAGAGGCAATACTCCAAAACTCCCCGAGAGCGAAAGAAACCAACAGAACTCTGAAGGACGGAGGTTACGTCGCCCTGGTGCGGGATAGGGCACAAGCCCTTGAAGTTGCCAACGAGATAGCGCCTGAACATCTAGAGCTCCTCTACCGGCAGGCCCAGGATGATCTCGATCTAGTACGAAATGCAGGGGCGGTTTTTTACGGCCCGTTATCACCCGCCAGCTTTGGTGACTATGTCGCTGGCCCTTCTCATGTCCTGCCTACATTCGGCTCGGCGAGGTTTGCTTCGGCCCTGAAGGTCGGGGATTTTATGAAATACATACACTTTGTAGAGGTCTCTGAGAGGGGATTAGATCAGCTTGGCTGGGCAGTAGAACGCCTGGCAAGGGTCGAGGGACTCTATGCTCACGAACAGTCCGTGGCGATCAGGAGGGGTAAAGAAGCAGAGGAAGGTGGCTTATGATCAGACCACGCGAGGGATTGGGCCTTAGAAAAGGATATCACTCGCCCCAACTCAACGTCGAGGTCAGGCTAAATACCAACGAATCTCCATTTCAACTTCCAAGTGGGTTTTATCGTCGACTGGCCGAGGTCACGCAAACCCTCGCCCTTAATCGGTATCCGGATCGGACATACCGCAAGGTGAAAGAGGTGCTTGCCGAAGAGTGTCAGGTAGAACCGGAGATGATTTTTGCAGCTAACGGTTCCAACGAGGTGATCCAGAGCATCTGCTTAGCCTACGGGGGGCACGGTCGAAAGGCAATGGTCATCGAACCGACCTATGCAATGCACTCCCAGATCGCTCGCCACTGCGGCTCGGGTGTCGATATATTCCACCGCGAACAGCCGCGCAACCTAGGATACGTCGAGTTCGAACGCAATTTGACCACATCAAATCCCGATATGGTCTTTCTCTGCTCGCCGAATAACCCCACAGGTGAATCGTTAGATCAGAAGATCATCGACCTGGCTATCTCCAATGACGACCTTACGGTGGTCTTAGATCAGGCTTATGTGGACTTTGCGTCTACTCCTTGGAGGTATATATCTGCAGACAATGTCCTTCAGAGCAGGACATTCTCAAAGGCATACGCCCTTGCAGGGCTGAGATTTGGTTATCTGATTGCCTCTAGTGAGGTGGTGGAAGTCCTCGAGGAGGTGGTTCTCCCTTACCACCTCGACTCGATTAAGCAGGCGGCGGTCCTGTGCGCAACCGAGTTTGCGGGACAAGTCGTCGAGGCTCATGGCGAGATAATTTCGCAAAGGGAGAAGTTGATCAAGGAGCTAAACGCTCTGGCTGTGGAGGCGTACCCTTCGGAGGCCAATTTTGTCCTGATTGACTTTCGTGAACTCGATGCTAACTCACTCTGGAATCGACTTGTTGAAAAGTCGATACTCGTCAGAAACTGTTCCGGATGGCCGGGCCTCAAGAACCACTTGAGGATTACCGTTGGAAACGCAGACGAGAACCAGCGCTTCATCGAGGCGCTATCTGAATTGCTACGATGAAAGGCTATACCGCTAGTGGTGTTGCCAGTTTTTATCTGCCGATCAAAGTTCATGTGAGGTATTGGTGCGTAAATTTGCTTTAGAACGCAAGACTAATGAGTCAGACATCAAGGTCTCGATTGAGCTTGACGGTAGGGGGGCATCCAAGATCGATACCGGTCTTCCCTTCTTCGACCACATGCTCGCTCAGATTTCAAAGCACGGTGGTGTCGACTTAGACATTACAGCTAAGGGTGACCTTGAAGTCGATGCTCACCACCTTGTGGAAGATACCGGGATCGTCCTCGGAAAGGCAATCTCCGAAGCCTTAGGGGACAGGGCAGGTATAGATAGGTTCGCCTCGATTTCTATGGTGTTGGACGAAACCCTCGTAGAAGTTGCTCTCGACATATCGGGCAGGAGTTTCCTATTTTATGAGGTCGATTTCCCGAACTACCTTCTGTTAGGAACCCCAGGATTTGAACCGCAGCTCTCAGAAGAGTTCTTCCGGGCTTTAGTGGGGTCCGCAGGGATGACCCTCCATGTGCACAAAGTGCGTGGGGCAAACTCCCACCACATTATCGAAGCGATAATGAAGGGTTTCGGACGGACCTTGAAGGCAGCGGCAAGGATCGTCGATGATCGCGGCATTCCTTCGACAAAAGGAGTTTTGTAGTGGACTGCTCCCAATACACACCGTATGGGTGGTCTGGGTGATAGCGGTTATCGACTACGGGATCGGAAATCTTAGATCGGCCTACAAGGCGCTGGTCGCAGTAGGAGCTGACACCAAGTTGATTGACGATCCTAGAGACCTAAGTCACCCTGATGGGATAGTTATTCCAGGCGTCGGTGCATTTGGAGCGGCCTTATATGCCTTTAGATCTAGGGGATTTGAGGATAAGGTTCGAGGATTGATC
This sequence comes from Thermoplasmata archaeon, assembly GCA_021836665.1. Next base: position 2,028 of record JAKBHQ010000055.1, on the reverse strand, counting down.
GAAGGCGGGACACCGACCTTGGGTATCTGTGTCGGAATGCAGATGCTCTACGAAAGCTCTTCTGAGTCTAAGGACTCAGTCGGTTTGGGTATCTTAGATGGCAAGGTTGAACGGCTCTCTGATCGTGTCAGACTTCCACAGATGCAGTGGAATCGCCTGGAGATTGCCAGATTTGGCTCATCGGCGCTCTTTGAGGATGTAGCCGAGGGGTCTTGGGTCTACTTCGTCCACTCCTATGCAGCACCAGTGGGGGCCAATACCACGGCTTCTTGCGACTACGGCGGAGAGTTTTCGGCTGCGGTGGGTGTCGGTAACCTTTTTGGCGTCCAGTTCCACCCCGAAAAGTCGTCGGTAGTTGGGTTGAAGATTCTCGCTAACTTTTCAAAGTACTGTGGCTCAACGTCGCTAGCAACGGGGGGATCACTTTGGAGATAATTCCGGCGATAGATATCCTCAACGGCCGTTGCGTCCGTCTCGAAATGGGCGATTTTGACAAGAAGACGGACTATTCCGACCCGTTAGACGCCGCAAAGTGGATCGTGGAAGCCGGTGCCCGATGGCTCCATGTGGTCGATTTGGATGCAGCGAGAAATACCGGGGACAATCGATCTTTGATCGACGAGATTATTACCTCAACCAGGCTCGACGTGGAAGTTGGTGGTGGCATCCGGAGCCTAAAGATAGCCAGTGAGCTGATCGAAATCGGCGCAAAGAGACTCGTCTTGGGAACTAAGGCGGTAGAAGACCCCCAGTTCATCGCAGATGTGGTCTCTCTGTCGGAGACACCAGTCGTGGTTTCGTTAGATTACAAATACCTAGACGGTCAGCCGATAGTGCAGAGCAGGGGTTGGACTCAATCAACCGGCCTTACACTTTATGACACACTTCAAGAGTGCCAAGCCAGGGGAGCCACCTTCGTTTTGGCCACCGATGTGTCTCGTGATGGAATGTTTAGCGGGCTAGATATCCAGACCTACTTAGAGGTGCTCGACTCGTGCGAGATGGAGCTAATCGCCTCGGGGGGGGTTTCGAGCTTGGCTGACTTAATGGAAGCTTCTGAGGTAAGGTCCCTTAGGTATAAGAGGGCGATCCACTCTTGTGTCATCGGAAAGGCTCTACATGACGGAAGAGTCAATCTTTCGGAGGCGCTCGGTCAGTGGAGATAGTGCGAATTATTCCTTGCTTAGACGTTTCCAAAGGGCGAGTCGTCAAGGGTGTCAACTTCGAGGGTTTGAGGGACGCTGGCGATCCGGTCGAGTTGGCAAAGTATTACGATCTCCAAGGGGCTGATGAGATAGTCTTCTTGGATATTTCTGCTTCGCATGAGGGGCGCCAGACAATGGTAGACCTCGTTAGCAAGTGCGCCGACGAAGTGTTTATTCCCCTTACCGTCGGAGGCGGTGTCAGTTCGGTGGATGGTGCCCGAGCCCTTCTTAGGGCCGGTGCAGACAAGGTTTCGCTCAATACTGCGGCCATTTTGAATCCAGAGCTCATCAGTGAGATGATGACGGAGTTCGGCAGTCAGTGTGTCGTAGTGGCAATTGACGCAAAGCAAGACCAGGACGGCAACTACTCTGTTTATACCCATGGGGGGAGGAACAAGACCAACCTCGACGCCCTCTCTTGGGCCGAGGAGGCAGTGAGTAGGGGAGCCGGCGAACTCCTTGTAACCTCGATGGATAGGGATGGTACCAGGGAAGGATTTGACTTCCCTCTTACTAGGGGCATAGCGGAGCGAACCAATGTTCCCGTTATAGCCTCCGGCGGTGTGGGTTCTATAGAGGACTTTTTGGTAGGCGCTTTGGAGTCAAAGGCAACGGGGCTTTTAGCGGCTTCGGTCTTCCATTATGGTGAGTTCAGTGTCGGAGAGGTCAAGCAGGCCTTGCTGGCTAATGGTGTGCACACCCGGACCGGGCGTTAGTCCAAGATTGAGTAGTTTTATGTCCCTTCGGCTGTAAATGGGTCGGTGTAGGGGACCATTTAGTGTTGAATGGTTTGAGAATGACAAATCAACCGATGAAACAGGCA
>JAKBHQ010000308.1 GCA_021836665.1 Thermoplasmata archaeon | reverse complement strand
AGTAAAAATGACTCCCTCGGGAGGCCGTTATATCTATTCGGCACCAACCTAGAGCTAACGCATAGCACCGGTTACCAGGAATGAGATCATCTTGCAAAAAGTAGTTCAGCGCGCTGAGCAGGGTGAAATACCGCTAGTGCACATCAATTGCTGACGACAAAATTCATCGGCTTTGGTGACCGAAAAAGCAAAACTTCGACGCGTATAAACCGGCTGTTAGAAAAGCGAAAAAATGCATTTGAGGGGTCCCCTTAAATTGACCGGGAATTTGATTATCAAGTGAAAATGTTCGGTCATACTGGGAAAAATAAGGGCTGGCCGAGCAGCTTTAAGACGTCAGCCATGAGCCATAACGTAGCTCAACAGCTCATCGATGGACCTAACGGCATCGGTCATTTCGAGTAGAGCTAGTGCCACTAGCGACCCCCTTCTGGGGCCGCGGCCAAGATCGATGGCAACTTTGCTACTTAAGTTTTCTAATCTAACTATGTCAATATCTACACCCGCGGCAAGCTTCGATCCCTCGAGCACGTCTATGAAATGCGTGTAGAACCCTTGAATGAGACCCGAGATCTCCTTCAAATCACCCCTTGTCTTATCACTGGATATGACCACAGTTCCTGAGCTACATACTGCGTGAAGACTTAGACAAGCTCCAGCAAATAGTCGAACTGAAGCGACGAACTGAGTGCGCCTTACGTAGCCCAGCAGCTGTTGTTTGGGTTCGTAGGAGACCCTTTCCAAAGCTCCTTCGGCGACGATTCTTGAAGAACGAGCCCGAATAAGTAGGTTATTTAGGTCATTTCTGCGGGACTCGCCGTTGATGGTCGTTTCAATAAGGGCCGACGCGTATGTACGTTGCGCCGCCAAGAGCTGGGCCATCTTGAAGTACATATTTGACTTCCCCCAGGTAGGCCAGATGAGATACACGCCGATGGCCACCACTCCACCAATAAGAGTGTCAGAGAGCCGGGCTTTGGCAGTTGCTACCACCCCGAGACCGGCGATTTCCAGCAGCGCAACTACCAGTACCGTCAATAGGACGACGAAGGTGGCATAGTTTGCCCGAAATACCCAGTAGGCACCGACAGCAAGCAAAAATATTAAGGGAATGAGTTGGTAGTCTGACATCTTCAGTTCACCAACCACCAGCACTGCTAATCCGACTCCTACTACGGTTCCGATGGTTCGTTCCACCCCACGCCTAATAGTGGTCGCATAGTCGGGCTTTAAAACCACAATGACAGTGAGGAAAACCCAGTAACCCCTCGAAATATGGGCTTCTCTCGTGACTGGAACAGAAATAAGAGTAGCGATTACCAGTCTGATCGTATGGCGAAAAGCATCCGACTCTAAATTGACGTTCGCCATGATGACCGCTTTAGCAGCTGACAAATCGTCGCGGATGCTGGGCCGCCACTGCTTGATCCGTTTTCTATTGAAATGACGTTCTTCAACCGTTGAATCACTATCCGGAACTAATCCGATGTGCGACAGTTGCCCTAGTAATCTTGTAACTACCAAGCGATCCGGTGCATTAAGGGCTTCAAGAATCGCCAAAGCTCCAGAAAACGAATCGATTCCCATCGCAAATTCCCGGGTTAGACCACGCTCGTTGTATTCCCAAAGGACAGAGTTTGCAGCCTGGACGAGGGACTCCCTCGTTTGGCTCAATATCGAAGTCACCGCCGCGTTCAGTAAGGGATCCCTCGTGAGAGACCTAGTTAAATTTACAAAAGCGACGAGACTCACTCTGACCTGTTCCGCTTCGCTAGCTTGGGAGTTGATTAGCGATAATTTTGCCTGACTCAAAAAGGGGTTTGGGTCGCCTAACGCGCTTTGGTAGTCAAAAAAAACCGGGGGCTGCGGGAGCTCTGCGTCGGTAATGACGGCTTCGATATATTTGGCGAGTATTTCAAATAGCCTTGAAACGGTCCTATATTCCTGTTTGCCGACTGCAAAAGCCCAACTGATCATGACTATAACTAGCTGCAAGATTACGCCAAGAAACACGTATAAGGAGCGGATTAGCGCCTGGTGAAAGTCAAGCTGAAAAGCTGACGAAACGGCCATCTGAAGGACGGCTTCGATGATGACGATACTGAAGGTAGGTCCGAGCGTCAGCGACATTCCAGCAAATCCCGCACATAACGCTGCGAAAATGGCGAAACTAACAGTATTGCCCGACAACATCGCACCGCCGAAGCTCATGAATGACATCAGAACAGCTTCCCAAGCCAAAGCCTGTGCGCGAGTTCTGTGATAGCCCTGGGACGCCACTAGGCCAGCGAGCAAGGCTCCGACAGACGAAACTGCCCCGTCGGCGGGCTGTTTAAGCATGACCCCAACAACAAGCGGAATAGTAAGTCCGATCGATCCGGCAATTCCATTCGACAAGGATAAGTCGCCCCGGCTGAATTGAGTGGCTAGCTTGAAAGCGCTTAATCTGTCTTTGTTCGGCCCGATCATTTCAAGTAGGTTAGACAGAAATGAGCTGCAGAAATGGAGCGGATTCAAAATTGGCTTCGATTCCCGAGGAGAAATTACCGGCTCGGACCGAACAAGTAGTTTTTACAATTGTTTTATGGTGCCATCAGATTTAATCAGTTCAATCGACTTCATGGCGACGGTTTCATCAGCCGGGATGATAGGCGGAGGATTATAGGTCGTGAGAGGTGAGGACTCTAATGATTGGGATCCAAAGAGCTATGATTCGATGCCTTTGCCCCATTTGAGGTGGGGCGATCGAGTTTTGTCGGCTCTGCAATTGATTCCGACCGATTTCGTTCTCGACGCCGGTTGCGGAACGGGAAGGGACACCGCCAAAGTGCTCGAAATTGTGACCAGCGGAGGGGTGATTGCACTAGACAAGTCAAGTTCGATGCTGGAAGCCCTACGAAGCAAGGTAGGGGATAACGAGCGATTAGAGATCGTTATGGGTGATCTGGGTAGCGAGCTGGAATTGAATTATCGGTGTGACGCCGCCTTCTCAGTGGCTGCTTTGCACTGGGTCAAGGACCATCAAATCGCATTTTCGAATCTGTTTCGATTGCTCAAGCCCGGCGGAAGGCTGGTATTTGACTGCGGGGGTCGTGGGAATATCGCCAGCATTGAGGGGGTCTTGCGAAGCCTGTTGGGACAGTGGCCTCAATTTGACGTATGGAACTTCGCCGGAGTCCTCGAAACAAAAGAGAATCTGGTCAACGCAGGCTTTGCAGACATCACCGTCGAACTGATCAAAGACACAATTCAGATTGATGATCGGAAAGTATTTGCGAAATACATTTCGACCCTAG
>JAKBHQ010000276.1 GCA_021836665.1 Thermoplasmata archaeon | reverse complement strand
GATCGATGTAACCGACACGGACTCCGTGAGAGAGGCGCTCCAATTGGTGACTTCAGAGCTTGGGTCGGTCGAAATCGTGGTCAATAATGCGGGCTGGGACGATTTCATGGCCTTTGTTGACACCACAGAAGAGTTCTGGCAGCGTATCCTTGAAGTCAACTTCAAGGGAGCGCTCCGGGTTACTAAGCAGGCCTTGCCGTCCATGATCGAACAAAGATGGGGCAGGGTCATAAATATTGGTTCCGATGCCGGGAGGGTGGGCTCGTCAATGGAGGCGGTATATTCCGGTGCCAAAGGCGGGATCATTGCATTCACCAAGACGTTAGCTCGCGAGGTGGCATCGAGCGGTATCACCGCTAACACCGTCTGCCCCGGACCGACCGATACGCCTGCACTTCGCAAGGTGGCTAGCGCAGGTGGCGGTGACGCTGAAAAGGTGATTGCCGGAATGACACGCGGCATTCCTATGCGTCGCTTAGCCGAACCACAGGACGTGGCGGCGGCGGTGGCTTTTTTTGCTTCCGAAACGGCAGGCTACGTGACCGGCCAAACTCTCTCGGTCAGTGGCGGGCTGACTATGGCCTAAATGCCTGTCGGAGAGGATGATGTCTTTCTGGTAGGGTATCGGATGCGGTGGGTCCGGACTCGTCCGGCGATGGAATGACCAGTTGAAGAAGTCCCTCCTGTGGCTCACCTGCGTACTCACGAAAGGAAGGAAGCCTTATGGCGCAAGGTCATGTACCCGGTGACGTGATTTGGTCCTCGGTCAGAGAGTTCGAAGATATCCGCTACGAACACAGCGGTGATGGGATCGCCAAGGTGACCATAAACCGCCCGCGCCTGAGGAACGCCTTCCGCCCGCAGACTCTGATAGAGATTTCAGAGGCGCTAGTGCACGCCCGCGAGGACCTTGGAATAGGCGTGATCATTCTGACCGGTGAGGGAACTGAAGCTTTTTGTTCCGGTGGCGATCAGGGTGTGCGAGGTGATACCGGATACATGACCGAGCCGGGCGTTACCGGTGCGGTAGGGAGGTTCCATGTCACAGATTTACAGGTGCAAATCAGGCGCCTTCCAAAGCCGGTAGTGGCGATGGTCGCTGGCTATGCGATAGGGGGAGGCAACGTATTGCAACTGGTGTGCGATTTGACAATTGCTGCCGAGAATGCCCGCTTTGGCCAGGTTGGCCCCCGAGTTGGATCTTTCGACGGCGGGTTCGGGGCGGCAGAACTGGCTGCGATTGTCGGAATGAAAAAGGCAAAGGAGATCTGGTTCCTTTGTCGGCAATATGACGCCGAGAGCGCGAGGCAGATGGGTCTGGTGAATGCGGTAGTCCCGCTGGATGAACTGGAAAAAGAGACGGTTAAGTGGTGTCGTGAGATGCTAGACCTTTCCCCATTCGCCCTCAGGTTGATGAAGGCAAGTTTTCATGCCGCCGAGGATGGCATGAGTGGAATTCAACAACTGGCGCACGACGCAAACCTGCTCTACTACTCGACTGAAGAGGCTCGAGAGGGGCGAGAGGCATTTAAAGAGAAGCGATCACCAGATTTTGGCCGTTTCCCAAAGCGGCCGTAATTGCGATTTTGTCGGCTGATAAGAGTCAAGGAGAGGCTGAGATGAGTGATTTCGCTAACGAGCCGATAGCGTGGCGCGAGCTTAATCCCCAAGTTCTGGGAATTGCAATGAGGAGCGCGCCGGCCAATGCCCTTGGACCCTTGGTCATCAATGGCCTGAATGCGGCCTTTGACTACGCGGACGACCACCCAAATATCAAAGTAATGGTTATCTGGTCTGAGGTTAATGGATTTTTTGCCGCTGGAGCGGACATAAAACACATGAGGACGGTGGACGCTACCGAATTTGCCCAATACGGAGCGGCTCTCCGCGAAGCGTTGTGGCGCCTTGACTCAGAAGAGCGTGTCAGTATCGCAGCCATTGAGGGTGTAGCGCTAGGCGGGGGACTAGAGCTCGCTCTTGCCTGCACCCTGAGGATAGGCTCACATGCCGCACGATTCGGGCTGCCAGAGGTGAAGCTTGGGCTAATTCCCGGAGCCGGAGGTACTCAGCGCCTTCCTCGATTGGTTGGGCGTGGGCATGCCCTTGACATCATGCTCACCGCACGCCAAGTGGGGGCTGACGAGGCGCTGCGCATTGGCCTGATCGATCGCTTGGTTGAGCCTGGCAGTTGTCTCGATACCGCGACGGAACTCGCTCGCTCGCTTTGCGCGATGTCGATGCCGGCACTCAAAGCGGTAATGAGATCCGTTGTTGCCTCAGAGTCACTTCCTGCCAGGGAGGGCCATATATTTGAGGGTCAGCAGGAGCAGATGCTTTTCGAAACTGGCGAGGCACAAGAGGGAATCGCTGCCTTTATTGAGAGGCGGCCTGCCAAGTTCGTTTAGCCGACGTCGGCCAGGCGGCCCCGCTCTTGGTGACCTAGGTTTAAGGGAAAACTCCTTAGGAAGAGTATCCGGTGGCTGCCGAAAGGAAATCATGTAGGGAGCAGGCCTCCAGGCCCGAGCCGGGTGTTTCGAGGTTTGGGCTCCGCTGTCTTGGGGCTTTCAGTTTGCAGAACTGCGGGTAAGATCGCCCGTGGTTTCTGGGCTTTGCCTTGGGAAACGCAAAATGTCTCGTCGAGGTCGAAGGTGTTGACGCCCGTGTCGAGAGACCCCTTTACCAGAATGGGGTGTGGGGCACAATACCCCTGGCTTTAGCCATGGGGATGTAGAGCACCACTAGGGCGAAGCCCTGAGACCTGAGCGCAAACGTTGCGCTGATTAGCCACAAACTGCTTGATGATTTCTAGCGGGGCACCGCCGACTATAGCGACGAAGTATGAGTTTGTCCGACAGCGCTAGCGAGTCTGTAAAAAAGACGTGGAACATCATCACGCAAGCCACCGAGACGACCGACACTTGATCTGTTTGACGAGACGATGGATGCCATATTGGGGGAGCTAGCGGGAGTTTCCGGGCTAGCCAAATACTGAGAATCTGAAGATTTTCAAAAGTATTTTCAAATAAGGCTCTGACCAGCGCGTTTGTGCTGGTCAGCGATTCGCGAAGTTTGTCAATATGTGGTAGTACCTATATATGGCATATTTGGTTGGCAAGAAGCAAGGCAACAAGACCTATTACTACCTAACAGAGTCAGCCCGTGTAGATGGAAAACCCCGGATCGTCTCTCAACGTTATCTCGGTAGTGCCGAGGAAGTCACTGCTGTAATCGAGGGTAGATCGGCTGGGGATCCTAAGCATTCTCGTCACTTGAGCTTTGGAGACGTTGCCGCTACATGGAGCGT
>JAKBHQ010000450.1 GCA_021836665.1 Thermoplasmata archaeon | reverse complement strand
GATCTTTTCGTTCAAGCCCTTGACATCCACGATGACGAGGTACTCACAAGAGAAATAACTAGCGACGAAGCGGCGTTCTTCTGCGCCTTTTTTGACGACATCGACCAAGGAGCAGATCTCATTATGGAGATCCATCTCGTAATGGACGATAGCTCGCCTCACACCGTCATGGTAACTATAAGGAATGGCTCAAGGCTCATTTGTCCTTTGCTACTTACCGCCCGCATCCTTAGCCAATTAATTCAACCCTCTAGGTCACCGACTCGAGTTGTTCTTCTTGATCTTTCAAAGCAAGTTGATCCGAGACGACAGCTTCATTTAACGGTAGGATCACCTTGACAGTCTGATTGGCTTCATTGCCGACTACGACAAGGCAGCGGAGCCAATTTGGTGGGACCTATCTGGGTGATCTCCTGGCGGCGCTATGGAAGCGAGCGGTGTTTTGAGCCACCTACTGAAGCACGACGGTGCGAATACCGTTCAGCATGACCCTGTTTTCAGTATGCCAGCGCACGGCACGAGCGAGGGCGAGGCATTCGGTGTCGCGACCAAGCATGGTTACCTCTTCTGCGCTCATCGAGTGATTTACGCGAGCCACCTCTTGCTCGATGATTGGGCCCTCGTCGAGTTCTTCCGTCACGTAGTGGGCAGTCGCGCCTACCAGTTTGACACCTCGATCATGGGCTTGGTGGTATGGCCGACCACCTTTGAAACTCGGCAGAATCGAGTGGTGGATGTTTATTGCCTGTCCCTCGAGCCGTTTGCAAAGGTCTGTAGACAGGACCTGCATGTAGCGAGCAAGTACAACAAGATCAATGTTGTACTCTTCGACTATGTCGACGAGCTGTGCCTCGGCCTCCAGTTTGGTGTCTGGGGTGACAGGAATGTGACGGTAGGGGATGCCGTAGCTCTCGGCAAGACCCCTGAGGTCAGGGTGATTAGATACCACCATAGGGATTTCGATGTTCAAGGCGTGGTTGGCTGACCGGAAGAGCAGATCATTAAGGCAGTGGCCGGCCCTACTCACTAGTATTAGGACACGCTGCTTTTCGGCCAGGGCCAGGAGTCGCCAGGTCATGGCGAACGTTTCGGCGACAGCGAGGAATCTATCCCTTAGAACCTCAAGATTGACTTCAGAGTCACTAACCGTCTCGACTTGGACTCGCATGAAGAAAGTACCAGTTTCGTGGTCGTCGAACTGCTGACTCTCTACGATATTCAAGTTCTGCTCGAAAAGGAATTTGGACACTGCATAAACAATGCCGGGCCGGTCTCGACAGCGCAGGGTAAGCACATAGTCCGATTCTTGTTTGCGAGACGTAGTGGATGTCAGATTTGAAAGCATTATCTTCTCCTGTTTAGCATTTGGTGATCTATGGTTCGAACGTTCATCGACGCTTATTCGTGACGTAGCCTGCAGTATTCTTCGCTAGCTGAACTAGCAATGAATCGGTGACGGATCCGAGGCTTGGTGAGAGTCGATGTGATTGGTTGGATTCTGCTGATGGCCGTATCGGAAGCTACTTCGCTTTCCAAGTAAAAAGTATCGTTGGGGAGGTCGTTTGCCGAATTGGTTCAATCGTCGCTAGCGGTTGCTCTTTCGTCGGCATTCTCGGATTTTATCAGGTCTGACATATCAGCCGTGACGGCTGGAAAGTTTGCCCGCGTAATCGATCGCTAAGACTGGGTGATTTGCCAATCGCAAAGGCGTCGCTTTGGGTGGCTTAGGCAAACCGAATAGCCAGCTTACCGATGGCGGGCGCCCGGTAGGCAAAAATAGCCATAAGCAGATGATAGTGGACCGATGATCCTTCCGGTTTGCGCCTGATTAGGTGGCGAGTAGATGGAAAACACAAGCGGGGTTGGGGAGAATTCGGCGACACTTCCCATCTGAAAGATTGAGATTTCTGAGTTCACTTAGGCTTGTCAAGATCGTCGTATTTCGCGCCTCCTGCCTCCTTGTCGGCATTGGCGTCTTCGGCAAGTGCCAGAATTTACTTTGTCAATTTCGAAAACCATATTTGCGTTTCAGTTTCCGACCATCCGTCGGCGACCGTGCCGGATTATTCGATTGACGGAGGAACGAACCATCGATACCGACGTCGTGGACAGCGTTTCTACCTCAGTTATGAAATCCGCCATAAACGTCACATCTCCATCTGTGGATCTTTGTCTCGGCTCGCCTCTTCGGCCCCCAAACGGCCTCGCACGAAATGCTATTGCTGAGAACCGCATTGTAAGAACGAAATACCCGAGGGAGGAAGGAGGACTCAATCTTGGTCTATGGCCGGGGCGGATACCGGAGGGCTATTCGTCCATAGTTTGATTACAAATGGCGCTTGCGATAGGTGCCCCATGACTGGCAGACGACACTGCGCATCTGCTTGCACGACTATTTGTGCTCGTTAGGTGCTTGAACATGCGGGTAAAGTGGGAGAACCATGAAACATTTTGACGTGATAGTTGTAGGTGCTGGTCCCGCCGGATCGACCTGTGCATTGTCCCTGGCGAGGAGGGGGGCGAAAGTCGGAATCGTAGATAAGTCTAAATTTCCAAGGGACAAGGCTTGCGGTGATGTAATAGGACCTAAGGCGGTTCGAATCCTTTCTTTGCTTGGAATTTCCAAGCCAGAAGGGGCCGTTGAGATCTCTGATGTTAACATCATCGGACCTAGGGGTGACACAGTCCGCCTGCCATCGGAACAAGGCCTTGACTATGACGGAGTGGGATGGTCATCTCCTAGGGTGATCTTCGATCACCACCTGCTTCAATACGCACTTGAGGCCGGGGCTGAACTTATCAATGCTCGGGTTGGATCCGTTGGATTGACCGATACTGGTTATCAGATTGCTCTGCCAAATAGCGAGAATTTGCAGTCTGACTTTCTAGTTGGAGCCGATGGATCGATTTCCACGGTCGCCGAGTCGCTGAGACTGGTCGATCCGGGCAAGCTTTTGCTTGGTTTTGCAGTCAGAACCTATCTCGATTCCACGATAGAGCTGCCCACTATTTCGCTTTGGGAAGAGTCTAGAGGGAGGCTTTTCCCTGGATACGGCTGGGCATTTCCAAGCGGAGATGGGAGGATCAACCTAGGAGTAGGAGTGGGAGTAGGGTCGAACAAAAAGGCAGGGGTTACTGCGACAAGGGAACTCGAAGGCTACCACCGCCGCTTGGCAGAGTCCAAGGTAATTTCTGATGCGGCTAATCCTACCCAAAAGTTGGGTGGCTGGCTTAAAATGGGAACTTCCGGCACCAGCGCCGGCAGGGGGAGGGCCCTACTGGTTGGAGACGCTGCAGGGCTGGTCAAC
>JAKBHQ010000066.1 GCA_021836665.1 Thermoplasmata archaeon | reverse complement strand
AATCTCCCTGGATCCTTGGAGCCTTGACCAGTCGACATTGGCCCTGATCAACGCCCCCACGTCTTCAAAATCTAAGAGGCGGTACTTATCTCCGTCTCTCAGCGCGGCTTTAGTAGTCCCGTCAACTCTTAGGGTCGCAATTCGCACTGAAGTTCACCTTTTCTAAACCAAGCCATTCAAAACCGAAAACATACCCAGGCTAAAACCAATCGCGTCTCCCTCGGTGCCAGAAAGTCCGACTTTCATACCCGAGAGGTAAGTCGCTCTCTCAGCTTGGGTTGATGCGGCCGTCAAACTACCGCCAACAAAGCGAGAGCTAAAGGTGTCCAGCCTGATCTACATGCCAAAAACGGCAATTCGCCTACCACATGAAGGCGGAAACACTTTCAGCGAAGCAATCGTAGTAAGAAACAAACGGGTCACCGTGCTGGTTGGTTCCTTAATTCTGCGCCATCATCGCAATGAACCGACCGCTCAAGCCGAGAACAGCACTCCCGGTCCTCAATGTCCTCAAAAGTTCCGATAGTGCTGGCCGCTCCAACCGTCACTTATGCCTGAGTTCTATACGTAGGCCTAGCCTTTGGCGACCAAAGTTGTACAAAAATCAGATTATGGCGCTTCCAACTACTATCCCCTCATCCGACTCCTCCATCAAAGAATCATCAGCGGTCTCAGAATCGGGCTCATAAACCACCTTGGCGTCCGACCACAATCTCTCGAGGTCGTAAAAGCTCCTCGCTGTCTCCGAAAAGATATGGATAACGACGCCTGCATAGTCGACTAGAACCCAATCATTTGAACCCAGACCCTCGAGAAATAACGGTTTGGTTCCAAGTTCAATTCGAATCATTTCATCGATCTCATCGATGATCGCCCTGATCTGTCTAGAATTGCCCACCGAAGTTATCACGAAGAAATCGACCAGGCCATGAAGTTTAGAGACGTCTAGTACCTTGGTATTAATACCCTTCTTCGAGCTCGCCGCGTCAGCAGCAAGCTTAGCCAATGCAATCGGCTCAAAATCAACGGCTCCAGAAGTCGGCTTAACCTCCGCCTTCAAGAAGACCACCTTCGTGGAATTCTTGTTCCTCTTGGTCGAATGAAGCTCCAATCTCCTCTAACTCCTCTCATCTGGAATAACACTCATAGTTGACGTCTGATATCAAAAACTGTGAATATGCCCGTTGGTTCACAGCATCCTCATTCTTAGCCACCATTGCTAAGGTGGCATGGAAAGGGTCGGCACAAAAGTTCGAACTTTCGCCCAGCAACCTTCGGCGCTAGCAACAGAGCAGTCACCGGTGATGGCGAACATATCAGTCAACGGGCTTAGATACTTGCCGGCTGGAAGACTCCATTTCCAGATCGAACAATCAATGCTACCAGCTTGCGGCGGAAAGCAGAACCTCGGCCCAGCAGACCCGCGAGTCGAAGCTAGAGGTTGAAAGAGGGGGTCTCCATCTGGGGGAATCTCTATATCCCTGCGACGGCGGCCCCGAGACGTCACCTCGACGAACCTCCCAAGGGCGAGCCCTCTACCAGGATCCACGGCCGTGGAGTCAAATCAGCCACCACAGAGAGCCCTAGCCACGAGACATCCAACCCACAACCAAAATATACACCTACGGCTCGTCCAGGTAAAGCTGATTCTCCCTAATATATTCTATTGCCCCCCTTGGCATCAAAAACTCGAGTGGCCTATCGTCCCTCGCCCGCTGCCGAAGGTCCGTGGACGATATGTCGAGCGATGGAATTTCCGCCATGATGGCTCGCTCCCATCCACCGAGGTTCTCCGGTCGGGGATGGCCAGGTCTATTGACAACTACGAGTTCCGCTAGCGCTGGTAACTCCTCGGTCCTCTCCCATTCCTCTATCCCTGCTGCGGCGTCCGCTCCAACGACCAAAAAGAATCGATCCAAAGGAAAAACCCGCCGAAGCTCGCTCACGGTATCGATAGTGTAGGAGAGCCCTCCCCTTTTGATTTCGACGTCAGAAGCCTCGAGTCCGTCAATGCCTTCAACTGCCTGTCTAACCAGTTCAAATCTCGTCTGGGCTGGAGTCAGTTCCCTCGTGCCTTCCTTCTGCCAAGGTACGTTGGCCACCACCAAAAGGATTCGATCCAAACCTGCAGCATGGCGCGCATTGACTGCGGCAGCGAGGTGTCCGAAATGTATCGGGTCGAAGGTTCCTCCAAAGATCCCAATTCTCGCCACACCTACCGCCCGGAAAGAGCTTCTACGACTGGAGCGAATGCCTCGATCTCTTTTTGATGAATGACCCAGTATGAAAATCCATAGCGCTCTCTAGATGTTTCCAATTGATCTATCAACTGCTCAACACTCCCTACGAGCACTATTGGAAGCCCCGAAACCGCATCGGCATCTACGGAGAAGGCCGCTGCCGCACCCGATATCCACGACTTTCGATCGTTCACAACTTCGCATACAAAACTCAAGCATTGGAGTTCGGCACTGCGGCCATAGTAGTCGAGCCTCTCCCTGACGTGGGTCACCTTCTCGTCAAAGCGCTCTGGCGCCGCTTCCACTAACAATTCGACTCCCACGGCACCGAAAGAGAGATTGGGATTCACCCCGACAACATCGGCGTACCTTGCCGCAAGATCAAGCACTTTCTTCCCTCCCCCGCCGATTGTCAGCCGCGGTCGATGTTCCTCTGGAAGCTCCGGATAGACAGTCGACCCATGCACTTTGTAATATTCACCGTCAAAATCAATTCTCTCGCCTAAGAACATTGATCTCATGATCTCCACGGATTCCTTCAGGCGCGCCACTCTAATCCCCGGATGATCTAGTACCAAACCTGAGGAGTCATAGTCGGCCTTTAACCATCCTGCCCCTATCCCAAGCTCTACTCTTCCACCACTTAATGCTGCCAAGGTCGCCACTTCTCGCGCTAAGACAACCGGGTGCCGGTAGTCGTTCGATGCTACAAGAGTTCCTACGTTGACCTCCTTTGTCGCCGCGGCGGCAAAGGAGAGCGCTGAAATAGGTGAGAGTTGAGAGTCGAAGTGGTCGGGAACCATAATGGACGAGTAGTGCAAGCTCTCGATCCGTTGTGCGATTGCCACCCACTCTTTAGCGTTGGATGCTGCCGAAAGCTGGACTCCAAACCGAAAATTAGCCATAAGACAATTTAAGCTCCCGATGGAGGGAGTTAGGGCACAAATGCCAGCTGAGATTTGCACCCAAGGCACAAACAAGGCGATTCTTCCCACTTCCCGCTACTGTTTATTGAAAGAGCTTCCGTCTAAAATCTGATCGAAAGAATCTTTCCCTTATTAGCTTTGCTACAATAG
>JAKBHQ010000297.1 GCA_021836665.1 Thermoplasmata archaeon | reverse complement strand
AAGATTCGTATCAATCGTCTTATTCCAGGCATCCTCCGACATCCTTAGCATCAAGGTATCGGCTGTGGCTCCGGCGTTAACAACGAGAACTCCCACCGGACCAAATCGCTCTTCCCCCTGTTTAAAAGCTCGCTCGATGTCCTGTTGGGATGTGACGTCAACCTTGGTTTCAAATAGATTCTCTTTGGGAGCCAAGTCGGCGGGAGGTTCATGATTTCTATAACAAAGTGTTACCTTGTCTCCTGAAGCGAGGAAACGTCTTACGGCAGCGAGACCAATTCCCGTTGCTCCTCCGGTGATAACTACGTGCCTTGGGCTGGACTGATCCACTAGTTACCACTCCAACGGACTACGGCACTGGCCCAGGTCATGCCTGCTCCGAACCCAGAGAATAGCACCAGGTCACCAGGATTTAACCGATTCTTTTCCTCTGCGTCCACAAGCGCCAAAGGTATCGATCCTGAAGAGGTGTTGCCAAATCGGTCCAAGACCACCGATGCCCGCTCCATAGGTATCGACAATCTATTGCATGCCGCCTCGATAATTCGTATATTTGCCTGATGAGGGACGCATAAAGCGATATCATCTGAAGTCACTCCGGCCCGATGCATTGCGATTTCCGCAGATTCGACCATGACCCTCACGGCCTTCTTGTAGACCTCTCGACCTTCCATCCTGAGGTAGCTTCCATGATCGGCATAAAGAATCGGCTGTGCCGAGCCATCGACCCCCAAGTCCCATCCTAAAAAGTCGTCTTGGTCTTCGGTTGCTTCGAGGACAACTCCACCAGCTCCGTCCGCAAAAAGGATAGCTGTACCTCTATCATCCATGTCGGTTATTCGGGATAGGGTGTCTGCCCCCAAGACGAGTACCTTCTTGTTGACGCCAGCCCCGATCATTGCCCTTCCAGCCACCATCGCATATACGTAGCCGGCGCATGCGGCATTTAAGTCGAAGGCTCCTCCACTGGTTCCAATCTTGTGTGACACGACCGCCGAAGTGGCAGGAACGGCTTGATCAGGTGTTGTAGTCGACAGAATCAAAAGGTCGATGTCGGCTGCACTGAGTCCAGCCCGCTTAATTGCAGCATTTCCAGCCTCAATAGATAGAGACGAAGTCGTTCCTCCCCATCGCCTCTCTTTAATACCAGTTCTCTCGGTAATCCACTCGTCGGAAGTTGCCAAGCGACCTTCAAACTCGGCATTAGTGACCACCGTGTCCGGTACGGCCGACCCCCAGCCGGTAATTCTCGCTCCGAATCCCACTATCGTGATGCTCCTTCAGTCTTGAGCCAAGCAAGCGGCTGACTCGGTGTTACTCTTTCACCATCTAGGGCAATTAATCCCATAAGCGTGCCTTCGAATGGAGATCTAATCTCGGTGTCGCTGACCCTACCGAGTATTTCACCAACGGTTATCGCCGCTCCTTCTTTTAGCGGCTCACCAGAAACGGTCTCAGCAGTGGGAACGAAGATCCCAGCTATAGGACTCACCACTATTCTTTCCTGCATGAAAAGGTGCTCGCCATGGTGAGCCTTTGCAAATTCATGCAGTGGCCCGGCTTCGGAGATAGCCCCAACTAGGTCATCGAGGTTGTCAGGGTTCGAAACACTAAGCACTTTTGCCTCGGGCATTGCTCTTCTCACCAGTCCGGCTAGCACCGCACCGGGACCCATCTCTATCAAGAGGTGGGGATGATATCCGTGAATCAGCCTGAGAGTTTGTGACCATTTAACAGGGGAAGTCAGCTGCTCAAGCAGGAGTCCTGGCCAGTCTGAAGCGAGATTGTGCTCGGTCGCGTCAACGTTAGCGACTACCGGAACCTCTGCATCGTAAAAACGAGTAGATATGAGGGCTTTTTTTAGCCTTGCTTTGGCGGTATCCATCAATGGGGTGTGGAAGCCCCCGCCAACAGGTATTACCATGGCTCGCTTGGCGCCCATCTCTTTAGCCACTTCACACGCCCGTGCAACACCCTCTTTAGTGCCGGCAATGACTACCTGCCCACCCGAGTTATAGTTTGCTACCCAAACTCCTTCAACCATGTCACACGCCCGTTCGGCAACTTCATCCTCAATACCGAGCAAGGCCGCCATCGCACCTGGGGACTCTTCGGCCGCTATAGCCATAGCCTCAGATCTTTCCGCCACTAACTTGGCACCAGAATCAAACGCCAAAGCTCCAGCTGCTACAAGTGCGGAATATTCTCCCAGAGAGTGGCCAGCCACGAGTTGCGGAACGATTCCTAGCCTTTCAACGGCATCTAAAGCGATCATGGACATCACGTAGGTTGCAAGCTGAGTGTTGCGAGTAACCGAAAGGTCTTCAGCGCTGGCATTCAGCAGCAAGTGTTCTATATCTCGCCCACTGGCGTTGGATGCCTCAGCGACTAGCTCCCATGAAGGATGCTCGGTCCACGGCTGTCCCATCTGTGGCTTTTGTGAGCCCTGTCCAGGGAACAAAAAACAGATCATCTCGCCCCTCCGGTTATTAGTGTGGATCTCTCAATATGAATTTGATCAACAAGAGTACCCTGACGTCGAGCAAGAAAGTCGAACTCCAAGTACGCGCGATTACTTGCGGAAATAGCAAATTCAGCTACCGCTTTGAAAGGTCTTGGATCTTTCAGTAGATTTACGGGAGTGCTCGGCCAGGCAGACATTTAGTAGTTAGACTCAGCTTTGACCAAAATAGTTACAGCAAGTTTCGAAAAACTATTTGGAAGTTACCCTAAAGAAGATGTTGGTCAGCCCTTCTGGGGTGCTATGGTCTTTTTTGCGCATTTTGTTTTCTGCGCCCGGGTGGTGGAATGGTAGACACGGAGGCCTCAAAAGCCTCTGCTCGTAAGGGCATGCGGGTTCGAGTCCCGCCCCGGGTACTTGAGGGTTGCCCCCAAAGCAACCCCACCATAGCGGTAGAGTTCGTTGCGGAGATAATATTTTCGCTTTGAATAGCCACAAGGCGTTCGACTCGGAGTACAGGAACTGGCTCGCAATGGTTTTTGAAAATTGACGCCGCCATAGACGTTTTGGGGCCAGGTATCCGTTAGACCAAGTCCGGACTGAGCATCCGCCTTCTGGAGCGTTTGAATCCTGCAGGAGCCATCCTGCGCCGATATGCGCTCGTTGTTTTTAAATTTGATGACTTGGGTGGCATCACCAAGACGACGGGCTGGGCGGCTTCACCCCTCATTAGAAATCGAGCGGGATTCCTACGTGACTTATGAGTTAGATCCTTGACTTATCGGAGGTTTTCCAAAAGCATTTTTCAGCTTGGTATAGCTGGCGATGTTATGGAAGCATCGAAACTCATCAAACAGG
>JAKBHQ010000189.1 GCA_021836665.1 Thermoplasmata archaeon | reverse complement strand
CGTAGAGTACAACGCCACCTTGCCAAGAACAATGCTCGACTACTCAACTGCACTCTATCGGAGAGATGGGGTAGGTTGTTCATCTCTTGTCAGCTTGCCGTTAGGACCAACGTTGTCTCCAATCGGGCTCCATCGAAACCCAGCGTTCGAGTAGGTGTCGATCTAGGACTGAGGTCGTTGGCGACTATTGCATTTATCGTTTCATCGCGAGCAGAAATAGTATTAATAATGCCTGTTATGCCACGTTACCAGGGCCGAGAGCGTCACTAATACTGGGCTACCATGTAGCTCATAAAAAGGAGGTCTACCCGTGGCTGCAAACACAGTTGTTCGTGCTCGGATTGACGAAGAAATCAAAGAAGAGGCCACGGTAGTTTTAGCGGCGATGGGATTGACCGTTTCGGATGCAGTTCGCCTCATGCTAACCCGTGTAGCTAGGGACAAGGCGTTGCCGTTCGATCCACTAATTCCTAATGCCGCCACGATTGCCGCAATGAGGGAGGCTCGTGTCGGGAATCTACCTCGGGTCAATAGTGGCAAAGATTTGATTACGGCTCTTCATGCGGGCGATTAAACTACGATATATTGCTTCCGCGCCTTCAGCGACCGGCTTTTCAACTTCGAACTCAGCTACGACAAGGAGCAATCGCTGCAAGTCAATCGTCGCGAGATGAATGCGGTCAGATAATATGGTAATGTGACGTCGGTAACCACCAAGAAGAAAGTGCGGCCATCGGAGCGCCTAGCCGGGAGCCGGGCGGAGGTGCTTGCCGTGCTTGCTCAATACGGGGCGACGAATATACGAGTCTTCGGCTCGGTCGCCAGGGGAGACGACGAAGAGGATTCTGACCTGGACCTGCTTGCTGATCTCCAGCCGAGGACAGGACTTTTCAAGCGGGGGCGACTTACTCAAGACTTAGAGGACATTCTTGGATGCAGGGTCGATCTGGTGCAATCCTGCGAGGTACACGAAAGATCGAAGGGTCGGGTCTTTGCGGAGGCGCGCCCGTTGTGACACCCACGGACGACGACCGTGTTGCACATATCCTCGATGCTATCGAGAGGATCAACCGCTGGACCGCAGAGCATCAACATGACGACATCTACCGCTCGGCGGTAATGCGCCAGATGGAGATTATTGGAGAGGCGGCAACGCGCCTGAGCGACACGTTCAAGTCCGTCCATCCCGCGGTCTTTTGGAGAGACATCGCCGGATTTCGCGTTCAGGTGTCACACCGATACTGGGACACCGAGTGGAGCACTGTCGAGCAGACAATCGTCGAGGATCTGCCAATACTTCGAGACGCCTTTACCAAAGGCGCCGGAAAGCTCCGTCTGTAAGGGCGGGGATGGATAGGTGCATAATCGCTCTGTATCAGTTAAGACTGTCCCACCCTAAGTCGATAATATAAGCATGAGCATTCGGGAGCGTCTATATCCAACAGAACAGGAACTATCTGTTCTGTTGTGCCACTGCTCTGATGCTCGCTATGTGTGGAATCTAGGTCTCGAACAACGCAACTACTGGAAGCGAGAGCGCTCACAGAAGGTCACCTTTAACACCCAGACTAAAGAGCTGACTGAAGCAAGGCAGGCGTTCACTTGGCTCACCGAGGGGTCATCGGCAGTCCAACAACAGGCATTGCGTGATTTAGATAAGGCATTCAAGAACTGGTGGAAGAGGCCGGATCACTTTGGACACCCCACCTGGCGCAAGGCTGGTATCAACGAAGGCTTTGCTGTACGGGATCTCATAGTTAGGCGTATCAACCGTAAGTGGGGCCAGGTGTTTGTCCCAAAATGCAGATGGGTCAAGTTTCGCATCACTCGTGAATGGAAGGACATAGAGACTGCATCGTCTGCCCGAATAACCCTAGATCGTTCAGGTCGATGGTTTGTCAGTTTCACTCGCCCAGCTCCACAGATCGAGCGGGAAGCTACCGGAGCCTTAGTAGGGCTGGATATGGGAATCGCATCGAGCGTCACGACTTCGGACGGAATGCACATCCGTATGCCAAAACTTCTTAGCTCTGGAGAGCGACAGCGCAAGAGGCGACTACAACGCAGACTCGCTCGACAACGAAAGGGCTCGAACCGGAGAGCAAGAACCAAGTGTCGAATTGCCAAGCTCGCAGTCAAAGAGTCAGACCGACGAAAAGACTGGATAGAAAAGACGACTACCCAATTGGTTCGAGACTATGACCTGATCGTGGTAGAAGACCTAAAGGTCAAGAATATGACCAAATCAGCCAGTGGTACGAAAGACAAGCCTGGCAAGAACGTCCGAGCCAAGTCCGGCCTCAACCGATCCATTCTCGAACAGAGTTGGGGAATGTTCCGCCAACGACTAACCGACAAGGCCATAAACGCCACAGTGCCGGTTGCAATAGTCTCTATCAATCCTGCATACACGAGCCTACGTTGCTCTGATTGTGGACACACGGACAAAGGGAATCGCAAGAGCCAAGCGGTCTTCAGGTGTGTCGCTTGTAGGTACATGAATAATGCGGATATCAATGCAGCTAAGAATATTCTCGCCGCAGGACTTGCGGTCACAGGACGTGGAGGGACATCGCACGCTAACAAGCAAAGCGACCCGATGAAGCGTCAACCACCTGAGGCCGCATGAGTGGTTTTAGGGAAGAAGCTCCGTCTGTAAGGGCGGGGAGGATTGTCACTGGCTCTTCGGATTTTAGTGGGGAATTTGGTCAGTTGTAGGTCAGCACCAGGGGTGAGTTTGGGAGGGTCACAGCGGCTCTGACCACTGATCTGGTGGAATCCGCTGTTCCCACAAGTCGGCCATTGCATTTATCGTTTCATCGCGAGCAACAATATTATTAGTGCTACCTATTATACCACGCTACCAGGGCAAAGTCAACCGAGAGCGTCACTAGAACTGGGCTACACTGTAGCTCATAAAAAGGAGGTTACCCATGGCTAAAAACACAGTTGTTCGTGCTCGAATTGGCGAAGAAACCAAAGAAGAGGTCACAGTTGTTTTAGCGGCGATGGGATTGACCGTTTCGGATGCAGTTCGCCTCATGCTAACCCGTGTAGCTAGGGACAAAGCGTTACCGTTCGATCCACTAATTCCTAATGCCGCCACGATTGCCGCCATGAGGGAGGCTCGCGCTGGGAACCTACCTCGGGTCAATAGTGGCAAAGATCTGATTACGGAACTTCATGCGGGCGATTGAAGAGCTGGCGAGCGAGCTAGAACTTCCAGCAGACTTAAAAAACCAGTCGGAAATGCACTCTTGAACCAATGGGAGGCATGTGGTATATCAATCACATGCACACATTGTGCTGGTACCTAAATATCGA
>JAKBHQ010000183.1 GCA_021836665.1 Thermoplasmata archaeon | reverse complement strand
CAGCTTAAGGCGATACGCAAGCTGCTAGTTGAAATACTTGAGCGGGCTGACCGTATCTATGATCAGCTCCTCCGGGTGGATTTGCCGAAGGTTGACCTGCACCTTGTCTCATGGAGTCAACTTAGCTCCGAGGAGAGGCAGGTGATGTCCAGCGTCTTTCTAAATGATGTCTTTCCAGTTCTGACCCCATTAGCAGTGGACCCTTCACACCCCTTTCCTTACATCTCCAACCTCTCTTTAAACCTTGCGGTTGTGGTGCGGGATCCTGACTCCGAAGGAAACCACATTGCCCGGATCAAGATCCCCCCTCTTTTACCAAGATTGATAGAAGTTAAAGAGGGTGAATTCATTCCCCTCGAAGATCTCATAGCTTCGCATCTACCGTCGCTTTTCCCCGAGATGGACATAGGGGAAAGTTATGTCTTTCGAGTATCCCGAAATGCAGACTTGACGTTGGAGGAAGAGGAAGCAGATGATCTGCTTTCCCTGGTCGAACTCGAGCTGAGGCGACGGCGCTTTGGTCGGGCTGTCAGGTTAGAGATCACTGAGGACGCCAGTGATGACGTTGTCGACCTGCTAGTAAGGGAATTGGAGATCCATGAAGACGACGTGTATAGGACGGCGTCTCTACTGGACTTCTCCGGGTTGTGGACGATCTATGATTGCGACCGGCCAGATTTAAAACAGATGAGAGCGCCGCTAGTTACTCCGTTCGCCCTCATGTCCGAAGGTCTACCTCGTCCAGACATCTTCGCGGCAATTAAAGAACACGATATTCTCTTACACCACCCTTACGAGACATTCACTGGGACTGTCGAGATGTTCGTCGAAGAGGCGGCCAGGGATCCTGAAGTCTTGGCCATTAAGCAGACGCTTTATCGTACCTCTGGAGATTCGGCGATTATTGGATCATTGATTAAAGCCGCCGAAGATAATAAACAGGTTGCAGTTCTGGTGGAACTCAAGGCTCGTTTTGACGAGCAAGCAAATATCGGTTGGGCAAAGAAGCTCGAACAGGCCGGCGTGCACGTGGTCTATGGGCTAGTGGGGCTTAAGACTCATATGAAGGCTATTTTAGTGGTGCGACGAGAGCCGGAAGGGTTAAGAAGGTATTGCCACATCGGCACGGGAAACTATAACGCAAAGACTGCAAGGACATACGAAGATATTGGCATGCTCAGCGGTGACCAAAAGCTCTGCGCAGATCTAAATGAGGTCTTCAACTACCTAACGGGTTATTCCAAGCGCCAATCCTACGAAAGATTGATTCTTGCTCCGAGTGAATTGCGCAGCCGGATTGTCGAGCTTATCCGTGCCCAGGTCGACCTTGGCGAACAAGGGAGAATCTTGCTTAAGGTAAATGGCCTAGTTGATCCGGACATTATCGATGAGCTTTACGCAGCTTCCATGGCAGGCGTACGGGTCGACTTGTTAGTCCGGGGAGTATGCGCCTTGAAGCCTAGGGTTCCTGGATTAAGTGAGAACATAACGGTTCGATCAATAGTGGGACAGTTTCTGGAGCACTCCCGAGTGTTTTGCTTCGGAGGCGCCGGCGGTTCTAAGCGCCAGCTCTTTTTCGGCTCTGCTGATCTCATGCAGCGCAACCTCGATCGGAGGGTGGAGCTTTTAGTGCCAGTCGTAGATCCGGTGATTGAGGCACGAATTGTCGAAATACTGACCCTCGATTGGTCTGACGACGTTCAGACTTGGCAGCTTGAAGCTGATGGCCACTGGGAGCGGCTCGTGCAGAAGGATGGAAAGTGCGCTCAGGTGCAGTTGTCAGAGCTGGCGGTCGAAAGGTCAAGGACCTTGATGGGGAGGGCTTAGGCGTGGCCATCGAACGAGAATACAAGATTGATTCATCTAGCATCAAAGATCCTTTGCAAGTCGACATAGGTGTCGGCCTGTCCAAGGTAGACGAGGTAAGGAGGGAGCAGCTTTCTCTCTACTTCGATTCCAAAAATCTTGACTTAGGTCGTCTGGGTATCGGACTGCGGTTTCGGACAGTGAACGGCGAGCCCACCCTCGGGGTGTGGACGATGAAAATACCAAGAAACTTCAACTCTGCGGGTGCAACACAAAGGGAGGAGATTGAGGTAGAGGGGGATCGTGATGAAATACCTGGCCCCATACGTAAAGCGCTGCAGCGCTTGAACCTGGAGGATTCCATCATTCCTACCGTGAGCTTGAAAACCGATAGAACCAGTTTTAAAGTCGCCAGCAATGGCGTCAAGTTGCCGATCGAAATAGACGTGGATGAAGTCGAATTTCTAGATGGATCTTTTTATAGCGAGGTCGAAATCGAAGTCCACCAGAGAGATTTCGACGATACCGCCGCTTTGATAGCCGGTTGCTTTGAGTCTGCTGGGGGCGTTGGAAGCAAGAAGACAAAGCTAGAAAGAGCTACCGAAAGATCCCCCTATAGTACTCTTTCCGAGCAGATTCGACCCGATTTGTCGTCTTTAGAATTTTGGATGAGCAATGGATTACTGCTCTCCTCGATAATGCTTAGCTCGCTAGTTGCGCTGCCAGGCGAAGTGGAATCCTTCAGTTTTAGGGGTGTCGCTTGGGAGGCCGCTTGTTATCTATATGCCTTGACGAAGGATTTTAGTGAAGTCGAAATCCTTTTGCGAGAGTACGCTCAGCTGTCCTTAGCTATCTCAAACGGTCGAGATTTCATAGCTAAAGGCGACCGACTTGCCGAGAATATCTTTAACCAGCATCTCGCTATTAGTGAATCAAGGCTAGCTAGCAGCGATAGTTCAAGGAAGATGGTTCATGACTGTGTAGTTGTTTGGGACAACGAATACGCCCAGAAGTTGCGCTTGTCAACCGAGAAGTTACTTGAAATGCTCGAATCTACCGAGGTTTTTCACGCGTCGAAGATTTCTTCAGGGGATATCGTTGCGTCCTTTGACAGACAATTGGAAAGCGTCATTGGTGCCGTTCCGATGGGACTGGACATGAGCTTGGCTGGCAGTGTAGCTGCGTTTTTTGATCTAGCCGTTGCATTCCGGGAGCTTGCAGAGACTGTCGACTCGAGCGCCGACTTCAGAACGGCAAAGGTCGTGCTTTCTCAGATGCTAAGGGATCTCGAAATATTTGAGAGGACATAATCCTCGATGAGCGCTACGCCGTATTTTGTAAACAACAAGGGGCCGGTTATAGCGGCACTAGACCTTGGGTCGAACTCTTTTCACCTTGTTGTCGTCATTGCTCGACCAGATAGAAGCTTTCACATTGTGGCTTCGGAGAAGAGAATGCTTCGTCTTGGCGAGGAAGTGGCGCTTTCAAACTCTATTTCTGCCTCAAGTATTCAAAAGGCCGCCA
>JAKBHQ010000333.1 GCA_021836665.1 Thermoplasmata archaeon | reverse complement strand
TCGAGTGATGGCACTTTTCCTGGCTTTATAACTGCAAATAAAGTCCCTTTATTCATCTCCTCAAGGATTCGACTCAAAGTCACGCTCATTGATGACGATCACATACTGGGAGTCGCAGATCGCCTGCTACCCACGACAATTGATCTGAGCATCGGAAATCACCAGCAATGAGTCAAACGAAGATCTCGATAGCGATAAATGAGCGGATTTATCTAGCCCTTTTTACCAGGGATGCAGCGGACATTTCCTGCGATGGAGCCGAGAATGTCCCACCGCTGCATAGCGTGACTGAAGCCGATCCAGTAGCACCTTGGAACAGTGATCCTCTGCCGCTCGAAATTGAGTGGCTTAGCTGGTGGGAAAACATTGTGAATAGAAGGATCGATTCGATCAACGACGGATCGTCTTCAAGCTCCTACTGGACCATCCAAGAAGACTTGGAAACTATCAGGATATACAGTGAACTCGAACAACTTCAGCAGCTAATCAATCGCTATGCCGATCTGTCTAGATTCAGCCTGCAGGGATGGCGGGATGGCGCAAACTTCAATTTTTTAGATCCCTTAGCTAAAATGAAATCTGTAGTCGCCGATGGGATTTCAACTTCACTGGCTAGCTCACTAGTAAATTTCGATCACTCTAGCCAATTGATCGAGCTCACGCTGGATATTGTGCCATCAAGTACCGTCTGGATATTGGCCCCTGCCAGCGGATATCTAATTGCGACCACCCAGTCCTTCGAGCGCCCTAACCCTTGGCTAGTTTCCTTAATTGGTCAATCAGCACGAGTTACGAGAACTAACTGACCGGGAATTGTCTCATTTTAAGGAATGAGGATTCCCTGGGTCCACCTCGACTTCTGCTGGTTGCCAGCTGGCATGGGCACGCCTGCGAAACAGCGAGATTGACAGCGAACATAAAGTGAATCTGACTGACTATCTTGCAAAGTTCAATTACCGTGTGAGCGACCTGCCAGATAGACGATCCAGCCGCCAGCTGAATCCACCAAGTGCCTTGAAAACTTTTTGATCATCACCTTCATAGGGTATTTGTCCTCAAAATCTCATTTCTACTCCGAGGCAACATCGGGACTTTGAGGATTCCAATTAGGCTTCAAGGTATACCTATCCCACCTGGGGTGGGTCTATCCGGGAGGTTGTAATGATACCGGAGTACAAGGACGAGATTCTGCTTCGGCTCAAGACGATACGGGGTCATGTCACGGGAGTCCTGTCAATGGTCGAGTCAGACAGATATTGCCCTGAGGTCATGAAACAGGTTGCAGCGCTGCAGTCCTCTTTGGAAAAAGTAAACCGAACACTTCTAAGAAACCACTTGGAAACCTGTGTCAGCGAAGCTATCCAGACGGGAAATGGCAAAGAAAAAATATCAGAGTTACTCGATGCGCTTAGGTTCAATACATCATTGACCGACCTGCGCCACCAGGGCGAATTGCTAGCTGACCTCAACGGAGAAGTCGACTGTCCAACCTGCTCAGGAAAACCTGCTGGCGAACGCAGCGAGGTCCTATCGTGAATACGAAAGATCTGGTTACGCCCACCAAAGTGGAACTGATAGTCGAGGGGATGACCTGCGCCTCCTGCGTTAGGCGGGTCGAAAAGGCCCTTGAAAAGGTCGAGGGTGTCAAAGGTGCCTCGGTAAATCTGGCTACCGAGACAGCTGAGGTAGACCTTGGGACTAATTCTGAATCTAGCCAGATCGAACAGGAGATACTCACAGCCGTCGAAAGGGCCGGATATAAGGCACACTTTCCCCAAGTAAAGGCCAGGCAAGAAGAAACCCAGCGCATTACGATTGAGGTCTCAGGGATGACCTGCGCCTCCTGCGTTAGGCGGGTCGAAAAGGCCCTTGAAAAGGTCGAGGGTGTCAAAGGTGCCTCGGTAAATCTGGCTACCGAGACAGCTGAGATAAACGGTATAAATTTTGTCGATGCCACCAAGCTCATCCAAGCTGTAAACAATGCTGGTTACGGCGCTGCTTTAACCGGAGCATCCAAAACCCTGGAACAAGCTTCGCTCGACCGTCAGGCAAAGCGGCACGCCGAGCTAAGGATGAGAAAGAACAAACTTCTAGTCGGTGCGGTGCTATCGGTTGCCGTCCTAACCGTAAGCTACGGGTTTTCAAAGAGCGGCTGGCCCAATTTCACGGCGCTAATCCTTGCGGCTCCCGTCTATTTCTGGGTCGGTTCGAGTTTTCATACTGCCGCTTTAAAAAGTATCAAACACGGCGCAACCAATATGGATACCCTCGTCTCACTTGGCTCATCGGTCGCCTTTTTCTATTCGATCGCCGCGACCCTATTTCTCAGTGACAAGCAGACCTACTTTGACGTCGCAGCGGTAATAATCACCTTGATATCTTTAGGAAAATACCTAGAGCTAGCGGCCAAGGTGCAAGCTGGAGCCTCACTCGAACAGCTGATGACCCTTCGTCCATCGGTAGCGCACCTCATAGCAAGGGCAGAATCGGTAGTCAAAGGTGACATCGCAAACACTTCTGACATCCCAGTCGACTCGCTGAGGCTTGGCGACTTGGTGCTAGTCCGACCGGGAGAGAGCGTCCCGACAGATGGCCTTATCGACAAGGGCGATCCGTCGATAGATGAATCGTTGGTCACCGGAGAGAGCGTGCCTACCACAAAGCATGCAGGCTCCGAAGTAGTAGGCGGGTCGATTAATGGTCTGTCACACTTCGTGATGAAAGTTTCTAAAACCGGCGATGAAACAGTGCTGGCGCAAATTGTCTCCGCAGTTCAAAAGGCACAGCTCGAAAAGTCTAAAGTTCAGCGCCTGGCGGATTCGGTTTCTTCCGTCTTCGTGCCGGCGATCATCATTTTGTCGCTTATCACTTTTTCGGGCTGGATGCTCACGAACCACTCGTTCCTTTCGGCACTTGTAGCATCGGTCGCAGTCCTTATCGTTGCCTGTCCTTGCGCCATGGGTCTTGCAACTCCGATGGCGACACTAGTTGGTACGACGCGAGGCGCAGAAAAGGGTCTTTTACTTTCCGGTGGAGACTCACTTGAAATCGCCAAATATATCCAAGTCATAGTCATGGACAAGACCGGGACACTTACCGAGGGATCGCCGCGTGTTGTCAGGGCCATCGCCTTGAACTCGACCCCGATTAGCGACTACTTACCCATTTGCGCTGCACTCGAGTCCAGGTCGGAACACCCCTTGGCTCGGTCCATCGTCAAATACGCAGACGAATTGTCAGTTACCTACACCGACGTCGACCTAGTTGGTCAAAAAAGTGAGTCTGGCTTAGGTGTTTTTGCAAACACCACTAACTTCGACCACCAATACAGGATC
>JAKBHQ010000130.1 GCA_021836665.1 Thermoplasmata archaeon | reverse complement strand
TCATCATCCCGTAAAATTCTCCCTCGCGAATAATCCCGGCGAGGTCGGAGGTCTTGTCCGGTTCGATGATGCACTGCTGCACCCTCCCGTTGGCAACCAGTACTTCCAAGGCCGGCACACGAGACTTATGGTCAATCGTCGGTATCAACCGCTGGCTCACCACTCCCCTGATCACCGCGGCCAGTGAACTCCGTATCTGGTGCTGCTGGTGAGGCGGGAAGAAGTCCACTATGCGGGTGATAGTTTCCACTGCATCTATCGTGTGGAGTGTCGAAAGAACCAAGTGCCCAGTCTCGGCCGCTTGAAGTGCTGCGGTAACCGTCTCTAGGTCCCTCATCTCTCCGACCAGAATGACGTCTGGGTCCTGCCTCATCGCCGCCCTCATAGCGTTGGCGAAAGACTGGGTATCGAATCCGATCTCGCGCTGATTCACTATCGCAGCCTTGTCGGAGTGGATGACCTCGATTGGATCCTCAATGGTAACGATGTGGCACGGCCTCGACCGGTTTACGTGGTCGACCATCGCTGCAAGGGTTGAAGTCTTGCCCGATCCAGTTGGACCGGTTATCAGGACCAGTCCCCTGGGGTTGTCGGCGATCTTAGCCATCACTTCCGGCAGACCCAAGTCCGCAAATGTAGGGGGCTTTGCGGCCACCAGCCTCATGACCATAGAGACGAGACCCCGCTGCATAAACGCGTTGACCCTAAGGCGCACCCCGAACTGGGTGGTGTACGCGAAGTCCATCTCCTTTGTCGCCATAAAGATCGCCCAGGCTTCTTCGCCCATGGCGTCTCTAGCTATCTCCACCATCTTTGGACCGTCGAGGGGTTGACCGGTTCGAAAATAGATCAAGCGACCGTTGATCCTCGCCCTAGGCATAGCATCAGCTTTAAGATGCAGGTCAGAACCCTTCACCCTTATGACCTCGGCGACCAAGCCGTCAAGCAATGTACCCATTACTTCCTTCTATCGACATTAAATGACTTCGCATAAATACAAAAAGTTCTCAATAGGTCGATCCGCTAGCCCTACCTCGCCTCCATTATTCCATAGCCACTGGGCTATTTCAGCAACTCAATGGCCAATTGGAGAAGCAGGGGAGGTCGCGTAGTTGTATTTTTAAATTCCAACTACACGCTTTTGAAGGGGTAAGTAAGGGTGTGAAGCCGACCGGGTGCATAGCTTTGAAGCCGTCTGCCGGTGGCGGAGACTACAGCCCCCGGCCTTAGCAACAACTTAGTTGGCCCTATTCGGCCTCGAAGGTCTCGGAAGAAACTACGAACTTATCGAGTGCCTCGTTGTCGATTTGACATCCAACCCCGGGGAGTTCCCAAGCTGCGATGGTCCCAGCTGAAGAGAAGACAACTTCCGGGTTTATGATGTCCTTCTCGAAGTACCTTGCCGATGGAGCGGTATCCCCTGGCATATTGAAACCATCCAGGGTCGTCAAAGCGACGTTGAATGCCCGACCAACCCCGGCTTCGAGCAGTCCGCCACACCATAACCCCATCTTGTGTTCTCTGCAGAACTTCTCAATCTTGAGAGATTCTGAAATTCCACCGACTCGAGGCATCTTTAGGTTGACAATTGAGCAGGCTCCGAGTGCGTAGGCCTCCTCTAGGTCCCCAAGGCTACGAATGCTCTCGTCGAGGCAGATCGGAGTAGCTATCTCTTTGGCCAAAATGCTGTGTTGGTAAACATCGTCATAGTTCAACGGCTGCTCGATCATCGTCAGATCAAAATCGTCGAGGTGTCTTAGCAGATCTAGGTCATCAAGAGAGTAGGCACTGTTCGCATCGGCCATCAGCGGGAGATCCGGAAAGACCTCACGCAGTGCCCGAAGGGGAACTAGGTCGTACCCGGGCTTTATCTTGACCTTCACCCTCTTATATCCAGCGTCGACGTAGCCTCTCACCTTTTCGACCAGGGCCTCGATAGTGGGCTGTATGCCGACGGAAATTCCTACGGCGACTTCGGTCTTTGTCCCACCGATGTACCTAAAGAGCGGGGTGCCTTCAGTTTTTGCAAACAGGTCCCACAGGGCTGCGTCAAGCATCGCCTTTGCCATCTGGTTCCCCCGCACCTGTCGGAATGCCTCCACTGCATCCCAGGGAGATTGAAAGTCAAACTTCAGCATCCGTGGGATGAGGAACTCCTTCAAGACGTAGTAGACCGATGCGTTAGTCTCCTCAAGGTAAAAGGGGTCGTTCGCCGCCCCGCACTCACCGATTCCAAAGGCACCGTCACTGTATATGAACGCCAGAAAGAACTCTTTATCAAGCTCGACACCGAAGCTCGTCTCAAAGGGCTCACGCATCGTCATCTTGACTCGCTTGAGTTCGACTCGATCTATCTTCATCTACCAGCCTCCACATTGGATGGCCTGCAGAACAGGTAACCGCAAAATGGCCGACCCGGCTTGTGCCATATGGTTACCTCGGTCATTCCACTGGCAAACAACTCAGTAACCACCTTCCTAAAAGCGGTGATCCACTTCAACGCTAGTTTCATATCGAGATGCTCCCCTTGTGTCGACCTGTTTGGTATAGCGACGGCATAGGTTCCCCCTTGGGGCCACGGGCGAGGAGAGACCACCGGAGAGCCGTCGAAATCATCCAAGAGCACCTCCGGGGATCCATCGCAGCTCTGCTCCGCCTTCTCTCGAGCTAAGTCAAGTCGCACTATGAAACGATCGGTTGGAAGATTGGGGCTCTGGAGGTCTCCCTCAATTTTGCCGTAGGCATTGACCTTGTATGCGACGACTCGCGCATTTAGCTTGGAGAGGTTAAAGTAGCCATTGCGTGCTTGTAATGGGTCGTAGCTCCACATGATCGCTGGATACCCCATCTCTTTAGCGATCTTTCTCTGCAGCGCTTTCATGGCGAATCCCAAACCGGAATCGCGTTCTAGTACCGCCGTCTCGTGTGACCAAAGCACCGTCTCTCCGTCGACAACGGCGGGAAACGAGTAGGAAAAACCAATGGGCGCCCCGCCCCGCTTGGCAATGAGAATCACCCCGCCGTAGTAGAGGTGTACCGCCATTTCGGGCCCCGAGATAGACCCACCTTCGCCCCAAACCTCCTTAGAGAGCATCGCCACTAATTGGAGGTCTGCTAGGTCGCTTACTTGATAGATTTGCACCTCGTCATTGGAATGAGGCAAATCAGACCTATCCGGATTTATGTCGACTCCTCTCCCACATACCCGCAAAGTCGAGCCATCAGCCGTCGGGTCGAGTCTATCCAAATGGTGTCGGGAGTTGGGATGTGTCAAGCATCAGAAATTGAACGATCAAATAGTAACTTTTTTTTGTGTCCGGCCCCCTTTTGCGTAACGAGAACTGAAATAGGT
>JAKBHQ010000487.1 GCA_021836665.1 Thermoplasmata archaeon | reverse complement strand
GAGATCAAAAGTCAAAGAAGAGGCAGAAGCAAGTGTGCACATTTTGGAGGCAACCATGGCCTCGGATGTCGTGTGTTTAGCTATCCCGAAGGGTCGCCTTCCTTTCTGACAAGGTCCGAGACCATAGCCCGTCGAGAGATGCGACGTCTCTCACGGCCGCTACTTGGAGGTCTTCGTAGTGGATTGTGGGGAAAGATAGCTCTGAGCGAGGACCACCAGTCCAATGTCGAAGATGTCCCGAGGATTGAGAGGATTTTAGGTTCATCTCGCAGCAGTTGTATGGCAAGCCATATCTTGGAACTCGCCTACAGAGCCGATCGTTTCCGCAGTCACGGAATGCTTAGAAGATTGAATTGTAATTATGAGCACGATAATGATCGTCATGTCGACATTTTGGAAATAGTGACCAACAACGTTTGGGAGTTACGGGCTCAGGATCCGGTCACTTTAGGCGGCCACTGGACCGCTTGTCGAAGCCGAACAGAGTTGATTTAACCAGGTATTGGCATTAGGCGGTCACATCATTCGATTGCAGCCACAGAGGGGGAGTGCCTCGAAGGCCAAGGAGGAGGAAAATAGTGAGTATTGGCCCATTAGAAGGTATCAGGGTACTGGATCTGACTAACGTCTTAGCCGGTCCTTATTGCAGCTACCAACTTTCACTATTCGGTGCTGAGATTATCAAAGTCGAAATACCAAATATTGGAGACTTGGCAAGGCAGCTGGGAGCTGATTCTCAACTAAATGCAGAACTTTTGGGAGCCTCATTTCTGGCTCAAAATGCTGGAAAGAAGTCGATTGAGCTTGACCTAAAGGACGAAGTTGGCCGCGAAACTATGGTCAAATTACTCAAAACTTCTGACGTTGTTTTGGAAAACTTCCGACCGGGGGTCATGGATCGCCTTGGGTTCGGGTGGGACAGGCTGAAAGAAATTAATCCGAGAATAATCTATTGCGCCATATCAGGCTTTGGCCAGACAGGTCCGATGAAGTCGCGCCCAGCATATGATCAAATAATCCAAGGCCTGTCTGGGATGATGAGCGTAACGGGTTCAGGCGACGTAACTCCCCTGAGGGCTGGATTCCCGGTATGTGATACAGTCGGCGGCCTTGTTGCTGCAATGGCGATTTCCGCTGCGCTCGCTGGAAGGGCGGCGAGCGGAGAAGGTCACTTTCTTGACATCTCGATGCTCGAAGCATCGGCTTCCGCCATGGGTTGGGCCGTCTCCAATTATCTAATAACCGGTGAGGCACCGAGTCCTATGGGAAATGACAATGCTACTGCGGCGCCTTCGGGAGCCTTTTCCACTAGAAATGGTTTGGTAAACATCGCTGCAAATAAGCAGGAACAGTTTGAGATTCTTTGTCGGCTTATTGGCAGAGAGGAACTTATAGCTGATCCGAGATTTCAAGAGCGGGACGCTCGAAAAACTAACCGAGACGAGCTGAACGTGGAAATATCGATCGGGCTCGGAAGCAAGGACGCTTCTGAATGGGAAACCATTCTTTCAGAGGCCGGGGTGCCTGCCGCAAGGGTGCTCACTGTACCACAGATGGTCGAGTTGGATCAGTTGGCATTTCGAGAGTTTTTCACAGAAGTTCCATTTCCTGAACACCCGGAACGTACATTGAGGGTTAGTGGCAACGGGGTCATGATCGATGGTAAGCCGATAAAGGCATCGGGACCCCCTCCGATTTTAGGCGAACACACCAAGGAGATAATCGAGTCCTTGGACTAGCTGGAGCAGAATAGGTCAATACGATGGGGCCACAATGGCTCATAAGGGAGAGTTTTGAATGAGCGAAACCGTGCAGGAGATCAAACAGGAGATGGCATCCTGGTGGGCTACGGAGATTTCGGATATCTCGCCTGGGTCTATTCGTTTGAGGGGCCATGATATCCAAGAACTCATGAGTGACTGGGACTTTGTTTCGGTAATCGGTCTGATGTTGGCTCAAAGAAGACCTAGCGACATCGAGGGCAGGTTACTAAACGCAGCCCTTGTTGCATCGGTTGATCACGGACCACAGGCTCCATCGATAGCGGCGGCGCGGATGGCGGCTACTTGTGGAGTGGGGTTAAATAATGCGGTTGCCACGGGGGTAAATCTTTTAGGAGATACCCATGGCGGAGCGGGTCAGCAATGCGTCGAGCTTTTGTATGAGACGGAAAAAGAGCGAGCTAAGTGTGGATCGCTCAGCGAAGCCGCCAAGACGGTTACCGATCGCTGGCGTGCGAAGACGAAGTACCTACCCGGTTTTGGTCATCGATTTCATCCGAGGGACCCGAGGAGGGATCCGATGATCGAAATGCTGAATGAAGCGGTGGCATCCGGAGCTATTTCGGGAAAATATCTTGAGGCCGGGCTGGCGATAGAGCGCCTCCTAAGCGAAGGCCGTGCTCGTCCTGTCCCGATGAATATTGACGGAGCGACGGCGATAGTTTATGCAGAGCTTGGATTCTCAGCCCCGCTGGCCAGGGGACTTTTTGTGCTAGCTAGAAGTGTCGGATTGGTAGCACACGCTTGGGAAGAGATGCAGTCGAACTCCAGGATCAAAGGGCCTATGCCCAAGTCGATACTTCCAAGCTATGTCGGGCCGAACCCAAAGCCTTAAATAATCGAGAACAAAGACCTCCGCCAAGGCGAACACTGGCGGCCAACGCGCCAGAGATCAGCGTAATGTCAATAGAGCTACGAGGGCTTGCCAGCTGCTTCTTGGTAGGTCAACCAGCCCAAGGGAAAATTCGTGCTGACATAGGAGAATAAAGTCCTCGGAGTGAGTAGAGCAAGAGGGCATCCATTTCAGGCGGCACAGAATTGGTTCAAGGACAAAAAGCTTTTCCCGTGCCTGCCATTAGCCCGCCTTCAGGAACATTTCCGACGGGGGTGCCGAGGGCGAGCGCTGCGGGAGGCGCTCGGGCGGTTGTTCAAAGCTGCGTGTCACCCCGCAATCAGCGATCCGACCTTGTCCGTCAAGACGCCGCCTTGATCGAGTGGACCACCTAGCAGGCCGTGGTTGTCTCGGATGTGTTGAGCGAAGTAGGGTCGGGAATGAATGGTCGGCGGCGCAAACTCTCCCGATTGCTGATGCCACGACAACAGTGATCGTCGTCGAACACTGGGACCCTCTGGTTGGCCTGTGTTTCGAGCAACTAGAAGCCGCGTTCTCTGTGAAGGGTCGCAGGGTCGTTGTTGTTGGCGACGCTGGAGTTGACCAATATCCCAAAGGAGAGGGACCTGGTGCGAGACGCGACCAAGGCACTCATTAGCCTCTGTGTTTGTTTCTTTGTGCGGAGGTTTGCCCGCAAGCGGGCAGAGCATGATCTTTCGAGCCAGATCTGTGCCGAATAGCTT
>JAKBHQ010000370.1 GCA_021836665.1 Thermoplasmata archaeon | reverse complement strand
GATGTTACTTGCCCCGAAGTACCAATTTGAGTCCCGACACTCAAGCCGACTCAGCAGAATTAACCGAAAAGGGGACAGAGCATCGCTCTGTCCCCTGGACTGCTTAGGGTCATTTCTTGCCTTGGCCATTCGGCCATGACAAGCTACATCATGCCGCCCATGCCGCCCATACCGCCCATTCCGCCCATGGCCGCAGCTCCTGCGTCTGAGGCTTCGGGCCTGTCGGCAACGGTTGCCTCGGTGGTGAGCAGAAGCGCTGAAATTGAAGCTGCATTCTGAAGCGCCGAACGAGTCACCTTCGCTGGGTCGATGACTCCAGCCTTGACTAGATCTTCGTACACACCAGTTCTGGCATTAAGCCCCATGGCTCCCGTCTCTCTCGAGACTGCTTCAACCACGACTGGCCCTTCAAGTCCAGCGTTGTATGCGATCCATTTCAGAGGCTCTTCAAGGGACTTTGCCACGATTCGAGCCCCAGTGGCCTCATCGCCATCTAGGGTCTCGGCGAGTGCTAGCACTCTACCTCTAACCCTCAGAAGTGCGGTTCCTCCACCAGCGACTATTCCCTCTTCGATAGCTGCTCTTGTAGCTGACAAGGCGTCCTCGATACGATGCTTCTTCTCTTTCAGTTCTACTTCAGTCGCAGCGCCAACCTTGACTATCGCCACGCCACCGGCCAACTTTGCGAGTCTTTCCTGAAGCTTCTCACGATCCCAGTCTGAATCAGTGTCGTCGATCTCACGTCTAATCTGAGCTACACGACCTGCAACATCCTCTTTGGTGCCCGCACCATCGATTATCTTGGTGTCATCCTTGGTAACTTCGATACGCCTGGCCTGACCTAGAAGGTCCAAGCTGACAGCGTCTAGTTTGAGTCCAACTTCCTCAGAGATAACCTGTCCGCCGGTAAGGACGGCCATGTCCTGGAGCATCGACTTTCTACGCTCTCCAAATCCAGGCGCCTTCACAGCAACCGAATTGAAAGTCCCTCTTATCTTGTTGACGACCAGTGTCGCCAAGGCTTCGCCTTCGACGTCTTCTGCAACAATCAGCAACGACCTTCCACTCTGCATTACCTTCTCAAGTACTGGGAGCATCTCGTGGACGGACGAAATCTTTGAAGACACGAGCAGAATGTAGGCGTTGTCTAGGATCGCCTCTTGCCTGTCAGGATTAGTGACAAAGTAAGGGGAGAGATATCCCTTGTCAAACTGCATTCCTTCGGTAAATTCAAGCTCGAGTCCGAAAGTATTCGATTCCTCAACAGTGACAGTTCCGTCCTTGCCGACCTTATCGATAGCCTCGGCAAGAACCTCGCCAATTGCAGGATCAGCGGCGGAGATAGCCGCCACCTGGGCGAAATCATTTCTTCCTTCGACCGGCTTCGCCTGCTCGGCGATTCCCTCGATTGCAACTTTGACAGCCTTTTCGATGCCCTTCTTCAACGACATTGGATTGGCGCCAGCGGCTACGTTCTTCAATCCTTCACGAATCATCGCCTGTGCAAGAACGGTAGCAGTAGTGGTTCCGTCGCCAGCAACATCATTGGTCTTAGTCGCTACTTCCTTGACTAGCTGGGCTCCCATATTTTCAAATGGGTCCTCTAGTTCAATCTCTCTTGCGATCGAGACGCCGTCATTGGTTATCGTCGGAGCGCCGAACTTCTTCGCTAAAACCACGTTGCGGCCTTTAGGGCCTAACGTAACCTTGACGGTGTCGGCGAGCTTATTAAC
This sequence comes from Thermoplasmata archaeon, assembly GCA_021836665.1. Next base: position 1,626 of record JAKBHQ010000370.1, on the reverse strand, counting down.
CCCAGCTTCGAGGCCACGCCTCGCAGCTTCGTCAAAATGAAGAATCTTCGACATCTACTTATTCACCTTTGCCAGAATGTCACGAGAAGAAAGGACGAGGTAATCTACGCCCTCAAGGGACACTTCGGTACCGCCGTACTTCGAGTAGACGACCGTGTCACCCACCTGAATATCTAGCGGAATGATCTGCCCAGTCGACTCAGCCCTGCGACCTGAACCGACGGCAAGAACCTCTCCCTGCTGCGGCTTCTCTTTAGCAGTGTCCGGAATGACCAGCCCTGAGGCGGTCCTCTCTTCGGACTCTGCCGGCCGCACTACAATGCGATCCTCCAGCGGTTGGAGCTTCATCTAACAAGCCTCCTTGTAAGGTTTGGACCGGATATTGGCCAATTAGCACTCTAGCAGTCTGAGTGCTAATTGCGGTAGTTATTCTTCACTTCGAGCCAAAATCTGCCAACTTTCCCGGGACGAGGTGCCAAAAGTATTCTCTGCGCTCACTCGTAATATTTGAGCATCGCCGATGGCTCAACACCAAAGGCAGGATCGCTAGGTCCCTCTACTGCGAGGCGGTAAGCACCTGCGGCAGCAATCATCGACCCGTTGTCAGTACAAGCGATGGGAGCAGGAATGGCCGACTGTATTCCCATCTCCTGCGCCGCCAATGAAACTTCGTGGCGCAGCCTAGAGTTAGCGGCGACTCCACCTCCAAGCACGACCGATTTGACCCCGTAGGCTTTTGCAGCCGCAAAGGTCTTTTTCACCAACACATCGATCACGGCTTCTTGGAAGCTCGCTGCGACTAGCTCTGGTGACGCCACCTTATTCGTCTCCAGATAGTTCAGTACTGCGGTCTTGAGGCCGGAGAAAGAAAAGTCATAGCCCTTATTGAGCATCGCCCTTGGAAAGCGAATAAAGTCACCTTCGACTTGCCTCGAAGCGAGGTCTATCGCTGGGCCACCAGGAAAGCCAAGTCCAAGAAGCCTCGCAACCTTGTCAAAGGCCTCACCCGCAGCGTCATCGATTGAAGTTCCGACAAGTTGATAGCTACCGGGACCGCTTACATAGATCAACTGAGTGTGCCCCCCGGAGACCAGAAGAACCATAGCCGGAAGCTCCGCTGGATATGTTTCAAGCGACGAAGCGAAGATGTGGCCTTCCATATGATCCACGCCGACAAGGGGTACCCCCCAGGCAAGAGAGAGGGACTTGGCCGCCGCCACGCCTACGAGGAGGGAACCCATCAGCCCGGGACCCTTAGTGACGGCAATTGCATCGATCTCTCGAGATGGGTTCGAAATCCTTGCCCTTTTCAAGGCCTCGTCAATTACCGAGATTATGACCCTTTCATGCTCCCGGGAGGCGAGTTCCGGGACCACCCCCCCAAAACCTGAGTGGATCTGGCCTTGAGTCGAAATCACCGAAGAGAGCACCGTATTTGCTCTCACCACCGAGGCCGCACTTTCGTCACAGGAGGTTTCTATCCCCAAGATGCTGTAATCGTTGGCCCAGAACAGCCTTTTCTCACTCATCTGACTCGCCACTTTGCGCCTCCATCGGCTCCTCGACATCGAAGTCTACCGATCCTTCTAAAGCCTCCTCCTCCGTGGCGTCCCGCCCGAACTCTCT
>JAKBHQ010000425.1 GCA_021836665.1 Thermoplasmata archaeon | reverse complement strand
TCCAATTATTACGCCGACCGCAAGATCGACTACGTTTCCCCTTAAGACAAAATCCTTAAACTCTTTCACAACGCTCATTGGCGAAGTGTACTTTATTCCAGGCCAAAATTCCACGATTTCGAACTCATCGTCGCCTTACAAGGACTTATCCCAGTTAGATAGGGTTAAACCAACCCGAATCTATTCTCATACCGGGTCTTTTGACCCCAGCAAGCAAAATCGATATCGCCAGCACCAACGCCCCACCGATGATGTCTAGAAAAAAATGATTAGCGGTTACGACAACAACGAAGATCGTAATAAATGGGTCGGCGAGCAGTAAGTACCGAAGGAACTTCGACCTGACCACTTTGTACCCCCCCAGTGCGCACCAAGCGGCCCATGCAAAGTGCAGACTAGGCATCGCTGCATACGGATTGCCCGCCTCCTTCATGAGGACCGCGTCTAGCCTCCCAGCCCCTCCGAACTTTAATTGGGTATCGATGAAGTGGTAAGAAGCAGGGAGCAGTCTCGGCGGCATTACTGGGAAGACAATGAATATGACGAAGGATATTGCCGTCATCCACGCAAATACATTTCGGTATCGCAAAAATCGTGACGCATCACGTCGATAAAGCAGAACCAGAATCACCACTGGCAAAATAAAATGGATAGTTACGTAGAAAAAGTTCGATAGCTTGATTAACCAGAGGTACCGCAGGAAGTAGTGCTGAATCTTCTGCTCGAAAAAGAAGTGCAACCGCTTTTCCAACGATACTTCCCACAGGGCGTTTCGCCTGGCACTTGAAGTTGATCCAGATGCGAGCTGAGATGTGTATTCATATCCAAAGTAAAACACAAGGGCAATAGCGAGCTGATTCCAAAATCTGACGGGTCTGCCGTCTGCGTATCTTACAGGAGCCCATTTTGACACTACTTATTCAATCCCACTCGGACATAACCGCGTGACCAGAGCGGTCGCACGCGTACAACATAGCGAGATCATGAGCTTACTCGACCAGAAATTTTCGGGTACAACTAGTCCTACGATCCTAAGCCACTGAAGCTCACTACTCTGATGCCATTGGAGTGCTCCTAAAAAGCTTCCACAGAGTTAGGTCGTATACCACCTTTATTGCACCCGCAGCCAAAAGAGGAGCGGACAGTATCGACTCCGCAAGAATTCCCGTCACCAGTGGTCCAAAGGGTCGTCCAATGTACCTCGCCGAAGCGGTGTAACTTGCCGCCGCAGTCCTCTCCTGTTGAGTGACGATCAGCATCAGATAGGCCTGACGCGTTGGAACATCCATCTGAGAAAGAGAAGATCGAATGATTAAGATCACGGCAGCCCAGCCGAGATTCGGCGATAAAGGTAGCGCCATAAGGATAAAGTTTGATGGCAGGTGAGTAAATACAATCGTGCGTAATAAGCCAAACTTTTCAGCTGCTCTAGCCGCGGCTACATAAGAGATCATCTGAGCAACGCCGATCAGAAAAAAGATAAAACCTATTTCCGCCGCGCCTGCGCCATAACGGCGAGCGAGCCAGTAGGACAAAAACACCTGGGCAATCATTCCTCCTGACATCGAGTCAACGGAATAAAGGGCTGACAACTTTCTGACAATCTTTTTGGACTGGCCCAATCCCTTTGCAGATGAACCCGGAGAGTCACCGATCTCGGCATCGTTGCCTTGGATAGCAGCAAGTCTTGATACCAAGAAAAGTGCGATTAGACCCGCTGGGACATAAATAAGAAACAATAAGCTCGCCCTTGTAGGCATACCCTCAAAGATGCGAGATACCGCTATTCCACCAAAAAATGCTCCAAGAGCGCCGGAAGCTGCCGCAACCGCATTTATCGTACCGAATCCACGAATCTTCGATGGACCCTTCAACGCTTCGGCAAGCAATGGCTGTTCAAGAGAGGTAAATGGACCAGATTCCATGGTCTCAGGAGACAGGACTCCGCTCAGACCTAGCAATGCAACTGACCACCAGTCATGCAAAAGTGAAAGTGGAATACCGACAAGCACGAAGGCTACCCAAAGCAACCTATAACTTCTAAGTTTGCCCCAGCCATTGCCAAATCGTCCGACTAGCTGGAGAACTATAAGCGAGCCGACTTGAAAGGAGGCAAGCACTATTCCAACTCTCAATGAATCAAGGTGTTCGGACTTGAATTCAAATCCCAACACCACTATTCCTAATCCATAACAGAAAGTCCGTAGTGCCCTTGAGAGGTAAAGAAATCTAGCTGCTGTGATAACCCGTCCCCCTGGCTCAGTGTCAGCCAGACACTAGCTTACATTAATCCTTGAGCATAAAATTTGACACGGTATAGTAACCGTCTCCCTACACCTACCTTGATCTTCGTGGGCGGCGACTCCCTTCAAAGCCAGGAATAGAAATAAGAACACAGAAAGAGACCCCCTACTCGTCGGTTCTAGATTCAGTAGAGTTTGAGACCAGCGCCCTATTCGTCCCCGGGCCTTTTTACACAGGCGACACCTCAGATGGTGAGATGACTCATCGCCGAGAGGAGCCAGTGAAGACCAGTACCAATACTGGCCATAATTGGCCAAACGAGAACGACTTTTGGATTTGTGATAGTAAAGTCCAAGACGAGAACCTTGTGGAAGGTGCATCATGCTGAGAGGACTCGTTATTTTTCGCCCAGATGTTAATCGCCCAAATGTGAAGGCTTGAAATGGAGTTGAGCTCGATCGAAGAAAGAATTAGGTCCAGGAGAAAATACTCCGTCAAATGGACCGAACATCCGCAGGAAATCCTTCCGGCCTGGATAGCCGATATGGACTTTGGAATTCCACCCTTGGTAAAGGAAGGCCTAGCCGAAGCTATTGAGCTTTCAGAAATCGGTTATGCCCCCTACAAATTGACATTGGATTATCTAGAGGCTTTTTCTGCTTGGCAGCTTGAACAGCACCATGTCTCTATGGACTCTTCCGATATGATCCCACTTACCGATGTCATACAGGGGTTCTATCTCGCAATTGACACACTTTGCGCCAAGGACGCCGGAGTTCTCTTTCTAACGCCTAGTTATCCCCCTTTCTTCACGAGCGTGAACGCTACTAAACGTAGACTCGTGACTTCCGAGCTTGTGCTGAGCGACCGTCGCTACCAAATAGACTTCGACGACTTTGCGAACAAGGCGAAGCAGGCTGGCAATGGTGGAGCGATTCTACTTTGTAACCCGCATAATCCAACTGGACGAGTATTTGATAGAGAAGAACTTTCACTAATAGCTCAAATTGCCCTATCCAATAAGCTGTGGATCATATCCGACGAAATTCATGCCGATCTCTGCTATGAAGGATCAGTCCATACTCCGATAATGGCGATAGCGCCAGAGGTTGCCAG
>JAKBHQ010000465.1 GCA_021836665.1 Thermoplasmata archaeon | reverse complement strand
CGCCATTATAAGCCCATCACAATTCGGAATTCGAGCTAAATTCCCTGGTTGAAATATTAATATGCCCCATGAGCAGCAGATTCGCGAAGTGTCTCTCGTTGTGCTCAATTGTTCGTGGCAGAAGAACCACAAAGATCTCGGATCGAACTCCAAAGTGACATCGGTTCGCTACGAGGCGAGAATGAGACGCTGCGGCTACAGAACACTACCCTTGCCAGCCAGATAGAGGCGTTGACAACAAAGATCGCCGAGTTAGAAAAGAGACTGAGCCGTAAATGGAACTCTGGTCGCTGCTCTCCATAACAGCGCCTGGACTCTACGCCAACCCGGAACGGTTTTCCTTGTACTACAGGATTCCTATAGAGAAACGCTCCGATGCTGAACGGTTGGCCAAGCTCCGGCGTCGGATCCGGCCCTTGATGTTACGGCGGACCAAGGAGCAAGTGGCCCGTGATCTGCGCGAGAAACAGGAGCAGGTCCTCGAACTCGAACTGAGCCCGAAACATAGGAGAATCTACGAGACCTACTTGCAGCGTGAGCGGCAGAAGGTACTCGGGCTAATCGGCAATATGTCGAAGAATCGATTTGAGATATTCAAATCCCTCACTCTGTTGCGTCAGGCGAGTCTCGACTTGTCCCTTGTGGACCCCGAGCATTCGGGAGTTTCGTCGACCAAACTCGATGTGCTAATGGAGATGCTCGAAGACATTGTCGCCGATGGCCATCGGGTACTGGTATTTAGCCAGTTCACACGGTTTCTCACGATGGCCCGAAATAGGATACGAGCTGCCGGCATAGCCCACAGCTACCTCGATGGGAGGACCCGTGATCGACCGGCCGCAATCGCTGAGTTCCGCGAGGGATCAGCGAAGGTGTTCTTGATCAGTCTCAAAGCCGGAGGATTCGGGTTGAACCTGACCGAGGCAGACTACTGCATCCTTTTGGATCCATGGTGGAATCCAGCCACTGAGGCTCAAGCAGTCGACCGAACCCATCGGATCGGCCAGACCCGCAAGGTAATGGTCTATCGATTGGTTGCCAAGGACACCATCGAGGAGAAGGTCATGTCACTCAAGGCGAGAAAGGCGGCCCTGTTCGCAAACGTCATGGATGGAGGCGAGTTCGAGTCAGGAGCCATGACCGCAGAGGATGTCCGCGAGCTATTGGGCTGATCGAGATCGCTGCCATCTCCCGAACCGGGCTAATTTATCGACGACCTGAAGTTCAGAACCTGACGGGTTGCGGTAAAGCACTCACAGACGGACCAGGCCCACAGGGCCCGATAGCTTGCGCTTTGACTTGAGCCATCAAAACATACTCAGGCGAAAGTCCGACGACCTTCGCCACCTCAATACCAGGCACAACGGTGACGGAAACAACCGCCATGCTGGGCGGGCCGATATCGCAGAAAGGGAGGAAGAACAGTACCCTGGCAGCAAAGCGTACTTTGCAATCGGCGCTCAACTCTCGGCGTTGCAGCGGCAATTGCTCGGGGATTATCGGCCCTGCATCTAAGCAAATGTTCCGTGGCCTCGTCCTACCACAGATTCCTCATAAACGTTGCTCTATGTCTCAATACCCTGTCACCAAGGAAGGACCTGGTCAAGAGTCCGAGAGAAGCCTGCCCGAGAAGGCGTGATGCTACTTATGGAGCGCAATCGGAACCAGGCTTGGAGGTTTTGGCCGTTAAACCGGATGACATCCTCCCCGCCCTGAAGGACGAAGCTTCCTAGGCCGCTTCACGCTGCTTCGGCTGGTTGACGCTTCACTGGGTCGCCGTGTCCCGTCCGCGCGCCACATCCATGTGACAAACTGTGCCTCGGGCGCCTTCAGCGCTATCACGAAACTCGTAGGGGCCGGCTTGGTCGGGTGGCCAAAGGGGGATGCCTGCGAGGAACGACTAACGCGCTACGAGTTGGTGAGCTCTCTGGTATGAGATGCCGAGAATGTCGCCGATATCCCGCAGAGGAATGCCCTCACTTGCTAGATCACGAGCGAGGCTTTCGGCGTCCGTTTGAACTTCACGGTCGAGTCGTGCCGCAGTCTCTCTAGCGGCCCGAAGTAGAGCAGTTCGTTCAGCGACCTTCACTGTCCCGACTTTCTCTACCTCCACATCAACATCGAAGCTATCAGCGGGGACATCTAGAGTAATGGCAATGAGTGATCGGGCCATAGACTCAGCCTCACTTAGACGTCGGGCTTGTGTTATCCCGCCGATCTCTGGGATGCGGACCATCCACCAACGGTCCTCTCTGATGACTGTTGCTTTGTAGATGTGCTTGGTCATTTGTTGTCCTGTCTATCTATGCCGCAGGTACAACCTGCGATTGCCTTACGTGCATTGCGAACGATCCCGGGTGAAATCATTTTATGCCCATCCGGAAGTGTGAAATGGTGATGCCCATTGGAGCATTCATACATCGTGTGGCTGCCGTCGGTTCGCACAGCTGTCCATTTGGCTGCTTTGAATTCTCTGACCATTTTGCGAGAGGATTCTTCTGCAACCATATGATTAGTCTAGCGGAGAAGACAGATTAAGGCAATCTAGCTAGACACGGGGCCGGGTGGGAGCGGGCCACATCCCTAGTCCTGCTGAAAGACCGCCTGAATTATCCATTGGTTTATGGGGCTTGTGTAGTGGAACGGCCAAAATGCGTACGGTGGTCTCCCTGCCCCAGCTACTGGCGTGATATATGTCTTGCTACAATACTTCCCAAGTAGTCAAAGCGAGAATGCAATATTTGCCTTTGGCAAAACCGACTGTTGTTGTTTCATGAGAGCCCACTGATCAGACTGAAGCGATTCATTGATCTCGCCGATTAATGGTCGGATCCGATTTCAAAAGCGTCACGGACTGTGGTCTTAGGTTCTGCTTTCATCGGATCCGAGGTATCACCTGCAATGACTGCAAAGGGGCATTTAACGAAGGTCGCAACGATCGGCGAGATGCATGTAGGTGTGTGGACTGGCCGCGCGATTCAGAGCTGGTACGCAGGTCACAGACCCTTAAGGGCCATATGTAGTTCTGATGCGCCCTGAGTTTCTGACTATGTCGATCCCGTGGACCACCCCGCTGAATTCTTGGGACCACTGCTGAATTCTTGGGGTCATTTCATGCTTGAGTCTTTGGACCAGCTCTTGAGATGGCTCGTTGGTTGTTCAATTATGGTAGCTCATGTCGAAGATATCAATTGACTGGCTGGGAAAGAAATATCCCATTGTCACTCAGCGTGTCAGTCTGTTTCATCCTCGATGACAGGGCTTTGGTTCTTCAACCTCCTGTAACCAGTCAGCTCCCCCTCGCCATTACAAGCCCATCACAATTCGGAATTCGAGCTAAATTCCCTGGTTGAAATATTAATATGCCCCATGAGCAGCAGATT
>JAKBHQ010000288.1 GCA_021836665.1 Thermoplasmata archaeon | reverse complement strand
CTACCGTCATTGGGATCTGCGTCTTTGCTTTGCCGATCGTAGGAATGATTGTCGGCATAGCTACTGCTGGATCGATGATAGCGGTGCTGATGTTTGGGAGGATGTTGCCCTTCCTTTTGGTCCTGTTTTTCATTGCTCGTTCAGGACGCAGGCGTCGAATAGGAAGAGGGCGTAGGCACTTCTAGGAATTAGGTCAGCGGGCTCAAAGACCCCCTAGTCACCTACCCAAGGAGTAGAATTCGGAGTTGGGAAGGATTTTTGCGAATCCTGCGAGCCTGTTTGACATGGCAAAAAAGGCCGATATAGCGCCGATTTCCCAGATTTCATTCTCGCCTAGGCCGACTTCATAAAGCGGTTCAAAATCACTTTCATCAACCTCATTAGCCCTCGAGGTAACTTTGATAGCGAAGTCGAGTATCGCTTCCTGCCGCTTTGGCAGCCCGGCTCTTTTGTAGTCAGTCGCAACCCTTTCTGAAAGGGTGGCGTCTTTGGCCCGAATTCTCAATATTGCTCCGTGGGCAACGACGCAGTATAGGCAATCGTTTATCGCTGAAGTAGCGACGACAATCATCTCCTTTTCGGCTTTAGTCAGCAAGCTTTCGGAGTTCATCAGAGCGTCATGGTAGCCAAAAAAGGACCGGAACTCGTCTGGCCTGTGTGAAAGGGCTGAAAATACGTTTGGTAAAAAGCCGCTTTTAGCCTCTGTCGTGTCCATTAACTCTTGGACATCGGGGGGCGCTTGTGGGTTAGGCTCTGACCTAGCAAAAAACTCTGGTACCCTTGCCATCTATTTTCTCCTTAATCGAGTTTGAAGTTGCTGACGGCTGACCCAGCCGATAGGGAATTTAGATTTTCGGAAGTATCGACACGACCGTCTTTTTGCAATACCCATCATTAGGCGGCGAAAATGCCAGTATTAGTGCTCCCGGCACCATATTTAGCAAAGGTTTGATTCCTTTTCTGGATGAAATGGTATCGGTCACTTCGTCTTTAAGTAGCTCCTGATATTCGTCGGAAAGCGGAAAGGCGTGAAAGCCTCCCTTCCAAGGGAATCCAAACTGGACTTCGTTACTCCTTGGGTCTCTGAGAAGTGCTTGCTCCTTGCCCAACCTAATAAGCGCTATCGAGGGCGAATCGCCGGTCATCGACGCATACTTAACCGATGGTCCGGGGAGCCATAAAGGTGGAAAGTTCTCAGGAGCGAAAAGATGTTGGAGAATCTTTTTGACCCGTCTCGCTTTTACTCTGCCTTCCTCTTTTTCAATTGCAACTGCCTCGCTCAACTCGGGCCTGGCAGGATCTGGCGGTTCCGAAGTGATCATCTCTTTGGCGTCAAATCCACTGAATAGCTTGAACTCTTCGTCGCTGGGGTCTTTGAGTACAAGCCTGACAAACCTTCTTTCGCTCGGATTGAGAGCAAAGATCTCGTCTTCCATTTTGCCTAGGTAGTAGAGCCGGGACATCAGACCTTTGACCCCGAATCTGCTAGCCATCTATCCTGGGCGAGCTGTTTTTTGAGTACTTGGGGATCTTGCGTTGGGAGATTACACACTTTTCCGACACAGAGGTAGGCCCAAGAGTTTTCACGGTTCAAAAAAAGTGGCGATGCGTCCCGATCGCCGAATAGCCACATTGTGTCGGGGAGAAAATCGTCGAAGAGGGCTGAACCAAATTCCCCTAGGGGGCCCGGAATGACGAGTTCCCGAAGCCCACTGTTTAGTAGTCTCGCCGACCATGCAACCCAACCGAATGATGACGGGGCGGAGTTGATTGCGTTGGCTAGCGTTGCGATTAGCTCATCAGCCCGATCGAGATAGGTTGCGTTGTCGCAAAGGTAGCCGAGTTTAACCAGTACCTCACTAGCGACGGCGTTAGTGGAGACCGTAGCGGTGTCATAGATATCTTTAGTGCGAGGTATATCTAGGCTAGAGGGTTCTTCAGAGGTGAAAAAGCCGCAGCTACTTTGGTCCCAGAAGAGCTCAATGGCCTTGTCGCAAAGGGCCACAGCGATTTTCAGATATGAAGCCTGACCGACGCTCGTGTAAGCATCAATGTTTGCCGAAGCTAGTGATAGGTAGTCTGACGCCATCGCGTCGACTGACGGGACGTCGCCAAAAAGTACCCTTTTGAGTCGACCGGTCGAGGAATCCAGAAGCTTATCATTGAGCAGATCAACAAGCTTGAGACCATCGGAGATGAGTTCTGAATCCTTCAGGATCCGTCCAGCGATGATTGAAGCGGCGCCGTATTGAGCGTTGTACTCACACACAACTTTGTCGTCCCTTTGCGGTGGGTTTCTAAGTTTACGGTATTCAAGCAGCTTTCTATTCGAGCTGGCTATGGATCCAGTTGGAACTACAGATTTGCCATGCGGCCGATGCAGGATATTCCTCCCCTCAAAGTTGCCAGACTTTGATATGCCGTAAAAGTCCATGAACTCCTTCGCCTTATCGCCGAGAACCTTTTTGACCTCTTCGATACGGAATATGTAATAAGCACCCTCTTCGCCGTCAGAATCTGCATCCTGAGATGACGCTAATCCTCCGCTCGGGAGTTTTAGGTATTCGTTAACGTAGGAGGCTATCTGTTTCACAACATAGGCGTAGTTTTCGTCTTTGGTTACTGCAAAGGCTTCTGCATAAGTTCTAAGCATTCCGGCCTGGTCGTAGAGCATCTTCTCAAAGTGAGGGACGATCCAGAATCTATCCACGGAGTAGCGTGCGAATCCCCCTGCAAGGTGATCGAATATTCCGCCGCTTGCCATGTGATCGAGGGCAGCTTTGGCGGTATTAATACTCTGCTCGTTCCCAGTCAGGTAGTGGTGTCTCAACAGCAGAGCGATGAGGTGTGGTTGAGGAAACTTGGGGGCGATGCCGAAACCTCCCCAGTCCTTGTCGGCTTTGCTGGCCAGATCCGTTGCAATATGATCCAAAAGGGCCGGAGCGTCTAAGTCTGAGGCGGCAAAGCCCGGCTTTGGCAGCGTCGTCCTTGTTCTGATTGCATTGATCATCTCTTGGGCGACTGACTCAACTTCGGTCTTTTGATCGGCGTATGCCGAAGACACGGCGTCTAATACGGAAATGAACCCGGGCATGGTGCGAGCGGCTAGCTTAGGGAAGTACGTTCCGGCATAGAACGGTTTTGCTTCGGGAGTCGTGAAGATAGACATGGGCCACCCCCCGCTGCCCGACATTGCTTGCAAAGCCTCCATGTAGAGGGCATCTATGTCGGGTCGCTCTTCTCGATCGACCTTGATCGACACGAAACCACTGCTGAGTTTCTCGGCTACTTCAAGGTCCTCGAAGCACTCCTTTTCCATGACATGGCACCAATGGCAAGCGGCGTAACCGATAGAGATGAAAACCGGTACGTCGCGTTTCTTGGCTTCTTCGAATGCT
>JAKBHQ010000345.1 GCA_021836665.1 Thermoplasmata archaeon | reverse complement strand
TCCATCGCATCGCCTTGCCCTAGAGTTAAGTACTTCAACAGCCAGAGCCCTGGCCCAAGCAATACTGGACATACTGGAAACTATTCCTTCGGAGCTCTTAGCCCAAGAAGAGGCTAACTAGCATCACCAGTCGGCTGTGAAGACGGCCAGGTGGCGACCCACCGGGCCGTCTTACTCCACAAACCAGTTTAATTAAAGGAACCAGTTTGATTAAAGGAACAGAAGACGTCGGGTCCAAACTGCACTGGCCCCGCTCAGGCCCAACGATAGTGGTCTCTTTCAGAGAAGGAATCCACGTATCCTTGTGTCTCTGAATTCTGCCGACAAAGCCCGGCGATCAGAACCGACATTCGATGGCGCAAAGCTGAAACGGGTTAACTTGACATAATATCTATTATCGGACATCAGGGGATAGCCGCCCGGAATGGTCCCCACGACCCTCCGATGAAAACTTTGCGACTAGCCGACCCTCTCGCCCATCAAGTAGCCACCGCCAACCAGATGTACCTTTAGGAGGTTGGTTGTTCCACCAACACCAAAAGGAAGCCCTAAAACTAAAACCACCAAGTCGCCTTCTTTTATAATTCCCATCCGTTGGGCGGCAGTAACGCTCTCATCCAACACCTTGTCGGTATCTAGCGACTTTGAGACGATCGCTGGTGTCACTCCAAACGATAAGGTTAGAGATCGTGCAACTGATATATAAGGTGTCGCTCCCACAATGGTGACATCCGGTCTGAACTTAGCGATAACTCGGGCGGAGTGACCGGACTTAGTCGAAGCAACAATCGCTTTTATCGGAAGGGAGTTAGTCAATTCCGCAGCGCAGAATGCGATCGAGTCGGCAACGCTCTTTCTAACGGGAGAAGGCCGAACGACCTGAGTTAGGGCTGAATTATGAAACTCGCGTTCAGTCCTCTCTGCGATTCGCCCGAGTACGGTAAGTGCTTCAATTGGGAATTCCCCTACCGCCGTTTCTCCAGACAGCATGACGGCATCAGTACCATCCAATATTGCTGTCGCAACGTCAGTAGCTTCAGCCCGAGTCGGAATTGGTGAATGGACCATCGATTCGAGCATTTGCGTAGCGGTGATAACCGGCTTGCCCAGGGAATTGCAAATGTGTATTAGCCTCTTTTGCTCGAGGGGAACCTCCTCTGCATCGATCTCTACCCCGAGGTCACCCCTGGCGACCATGATTCCGTCCGCCTCTTTGGCGATCTCCTCGATCCGTTCTAGGGCAAATGGAGTTTCAATTTTTGCGATGATGCGCGGTACGTCTCGGCCCTGCGCTGCCTCTCGAGCAATCTGTCGAGCTTCGATGATGTCGTGCTCTGAACGAACGAACGATATAGCGAGAAAATCAGCACCCTGCTGTGTTGCAAAGATAATGTCTCCCTTATCCTTTTCGGTGATGGTTCGGAGCTTGATCTTGATGCCTGGAAAACTTATTCCTTTACGTGAACTAACTATCCCACCGACCAGCACTCGCGCGGTTACTGAAGAGTCTGACACCTTAGTCGCTACCAGGGTTATCAAACCATCCGCAATGGAAAACCTGATTCCTTCCTTCATTTGAGATAGCACGTCTGGAACCTGCACCGGCAGTACATAATCGTCGTCGGAGTAAGGTGCCTCGATCAGCCTAACGATGTCATTGGCTCTGAGTTGCAGAGGATTAGTAAGGTTTCCAAGTCGGATCTTTGGTCCGGAAATGTCTGCAAGGATACCAACAAAACGCCCAACCTGTTCAGAACACTCTCGCACCGCCACCATTCTGCCGAGATGCTCGTCGTGGCTACCGTGCGAAAAATTCAGCCTGGCTACGTCTAATCCCTGTTTGATCAGCTCAAGTAGAACCCCTGGTCTATCGGTTGCCGGACCTAATGTCGCAACCAATTTGGTCTTGCGCAAAAGAAATTCACCCCTCCTGCTCTCGAAGTCACCTGCCAACCTAAAGCGATCCTTCGAAAGCAAACCGCTAAACAATAACTATGAGCCTAGGACCACAAGGTGCATAAATACCAAACTTTTACTGACGGAATCAATCATTTTGCACACGATTGTCTTACTTCAACTACGATTTCAAAATCGCCCAGGATATATCGCTCAGTTCATCAAGAAGACCAATAATCGACCGCTTCACCCATCGAGAATAAGTTCGGCGTTGGAAATGACAAAAAATGGACTTTGCCCACCGACCGGAAGTAACTTGCCCCATTGCCTACATCGAAATTCGGAGTACTTGAGTTCCCTATGGTCGAACCACCCTGGTTAGGCGAGCGAACCACGCCGCCGATCAAAAACAGGAAGTACAAGTCCGGGAAGCTACTAGAAATCTATAGGGGTCGCAAGACGGTCCACAAAAAGGATATACACAAAAGCCTAGGCCCGCCTCGAATCGCCAGACAGTGCCCCGAAAGGGCCGTAGCGTCATGATCTCGAGGGAATTACCCGCCTCAAGAGCCCTCTTTGGCTAGCCTTTCAAGAGTGTTGGCTATCCCTACGAGAAAACACCTAATCGTGGACTCAGCTACTCTATGGAGGAGCGTCTGATCAAGTATCTGCCCAGTCCTCCCTAGTGGTGGCTTATACGTTCCGTCCAACCACAACTGGCATACTCCATCACCTATGGGAGCCAATCCGAGGTCAGCGTCAAGACGCGGGAATAACCAGGCACCCTGCGCAGCCTCCCATCGAAGGCTAACTACGAGTTCACCCTTGCGCTCCCTCGGCTCGGAGACTACAAGCTGCACTTCCTTGGACAGAACGGTCTCACTGTCCCCTACCCCGACTCGAACCCTGAGACGTTCACCGTCCATCTCAGCGTCGGTGGCGATCGGTGACAGCCAAGAAGTTCCTCCATCAAAAAAGGCCCTCTTCGCTACCTCGTAAGGCGCATCCAATTCGACAAAATCCCTTACAAAGCGCGAAGCTACCGGCCGCTGGGTTCCCTTACCCTTAGCTACCTCGTGCTGCCTTGGCCAGGAGGCCTCCGACTTCTCTACTTGAAACGCTTCCATGGACATCTGCCCAACTGTGCTGGCATCGGTTGTAAACTCCGATGCAATCGAGTCCCAATCTTGATGTTAATCGATAACCCCCCTTTGGTGCTACAGGGACCCGCTATAAATTGCCAACTTGTGACTTGAGACCCTATTTGAGCTTTTTGGCAACTGCTATAAGTCCCTAATTTTAGCCCATCTTCAGCATTTCTTCAGGAATGCTCCGGGGTCGTAAGTTTAATAACTAAATCGCCGCCCAGGCAACACCGATCACGATCAAAACCCCTCCAAGTGCCTCAGCAATGGTGATCGGCGCCCCAAGAAACGTAGCTACAACTACCGCAAAGCCAGGCTCGAGGGCCAGAACTACACCAACCTCGGTTGGAGGAAGCCTCCTTTGAGCAAAGGCCTGGGCCAAAAATGCAAATGTCGTCGCAGCAAGAGCATTTACGACAACCCCGGTAGCCACTATCGAGAATCGAATGTCGGCTAGTTGCGACATGACCATCCCTGACGACCCTCGGGAGGAGAATAGTAGCGAGATCAGACTAAGAATGCTGACGACGCCTAGCTCAACGAAGACCAACCGAACTGAGTTGCATCTAGAGATAACAGCATCGGTTACCGAAATTTGCAAAGCGAAACTTATCGCACAACCAATAGTGAGCCAAGCTCCAATTCCAAAATTAATCCTTCCGAAACCGGATATCAATGCAGTCCCAGCCAGGGCGAGAAATGTGGCGACTATCGCGTTCGTCCTAACCTTACGATGGAACAAAAGTGAAATATAGGGAACCATTACTACCGAAAGACCGGTAAGAAGGCCAGATAACGATGCCGAAATGCTGTTCAATCCAACGGTCTGAAGTTCATAGCCCGCCCACATCAACAATCCGAGCACGCCACCAGCCACCAGTTCATTCTTTGTCGGCAATCGCGCTCGGGATGGATTTGCGAAGCGGATCATTGGCGCCATTGCCAGCGTCGCTAAGGCGAAGCGTAAAAAGAGAAACGACTCCGCCGAAGTATGTACAAGTGCATCCTTTGTCAGTGAGAAGGTGGCCCCCCAGACCAGAGCTACCAGCAAGAGCAGGACCAGAGCGGGTAGTGACCGTGCTTGGCGCCTGTCAGCCAGGGTCAATTTCTGTTACTCCTTAGTACCAAATAGTCAAAGTTGATGAGAATTGTCAAAGTTGATGAGAATTGCACGAGGCGCCTTATCCTGGAGGTGTGAAGTCATCCACACCACACAAAACCGCCGGAGAGATTCTCAGCTATATCGAGAAGATCGTATACGTAATAGTCGGAGTCTTACTGGTAGTTATGGCCGCCTACACAGTTATCGGCTCCTTGCACGACATTGTAGGGGTGAGGTTTAACACTGAAGTCACCTTTCAGCTCACCACAATACTCAATGATGCCCTATTCGTAATCATCCTGATGGAACTACTCGGTACCGTAGCTACACACCTGTCCAAGGGTGGGTTTCAGCTAAAAAGCTTCCTTATAATTGGTATAATTTCTTCAGTACGACGGATATTGGTAATTGGGGCACAACTCTCTGCATCACAGAATGAACCGAGTTCTCTCTTCAATCGAGGAATAATCGAACTCGGCGTCGATGCCGCAGTGGTAATAATCTTAACGTTAGCTTTGGTCCTGTCGAGAAGAATGGACCCTCCAAAAAAGAGCGTCGAAACGAGCCATGAACCGCTTGAGATCTACTGAAAGCCAACTTTAGCCGAACAGATCTTCCCTTCTGTGCCATTTTAAGGCGAAGTTAGTCCGCTTTGAAATGCGCTGGTGACACCATATTAGAAACTTTACAATCAGCATCGGCAACCCGAATGAGGGGACTTAATTTCTCCTCATTCGGGTTGTTCGATACTAAGCCTCTTTGACGTACTCGCCCGGTCCATCGCAAAGGGCCGGGTGTTTTTTAGACCCAACGGGTGGCGGTGTTACTTGACTGCCCGATCTAGTGCTACTCCACTCAGCCCAGTCTTGCCACCAAGATCCATTTACCTTTTGAGCTCCCTCAATCCACTTAGCGGGGTCTTTAACCGACTCATCTCCAACGAGGTACCAAGCCTTTGCGCTCGGCGGATTGACTACCCCGGCTATATGGCCGCCGTTGCTAAGGACATAGCGGGTCTCACCTGAAGTCAGGTGGTTAGTTTTATATGCAGACTTCCAAGGGACAATATGGTCATTCTGTGCCGAAAGGATATAACAAGGGCTTTTAACGTCCTTCACGTTTAGCACCGTATCGGCAAGCTTCATCTTCCCCTTTGCCAGACGATTTTCGATGTAACAGGAGCGCAAATACTCACTGTGCATTTTCGCCGGCATCCTAGTAGAGTCCGAATTCCAAACTAGAACATCAAAAGCCGGTGGCTTCTCCCCCATCAACCAGTTTGGCCCAACATAGTTGAAAATCATGTCCGCAGGACGAAGAAAGTCGAAGGTCCTAGCCATGGAGTCTTTATCCAAATAGCCCTTGTCTAGCATTGATTTCTCTAGGTCTTCGACCGACTCCTCGTCCGTAAAAGCACCCAGTGAGCCTGGATCCGAGAAATCTACCATGGTATTTAGCAGCGTTATGTTACCGATCCGACTTCCCTGTCCCTTGGAACTGAGGTAAGCGGCGGCGGCCATTGTCAAGGTACCACCGAGACATAGCGAAGCAACGTCAACCACTTCTGACCCGGTGACCTCAGAGACTACGTCCAGAGCTGCTAAAAAGCCCCTCTCGAGGTAATCGGTCATTGCGAAGTCGGCCATCTCCTTCGTAGGGTTACGGTAGCTAATTGCAAAGGTACTGTGTCCGTTTTTGACGGCCCACTCGATGAAACTCCTGTCAGGAGCGAGGTCCATGATGTAGTACTTGTTTATCCATGGTGGGCTAGTAAGCAGGGGGTTTGAATGAACGGTCTCAGTCTGTGGGATATATTGAAGCAGTTCGATGAGTTCATTTCGAAATATTACCTTTGAAGGCGTACACGCCAGATTTACACCTACTTCAAATGGGCTGGCATCCACCTGCCGAGGCATACCTTTATTATTGAGCAAATCATCGATAAAATTGCGCACACCAGCGACCACGCTCAGTCCACCGGTTTCAAAAGCCTTTCGAATGGCAGCCGGGTTAGTGAAGAAGAAATTAGTTGGGGCAAGAGCATCGAAGTAGAGTTTTACCGAGAGTTCAGCTTTTCTCCGCGCCGCCTGGTCAAGGTCCGCCTCCTCGACGGCCTTCTCTGCCGCCTTGCGCAGCTGTAGGTAAGATTCCTTAGTTGCCGAAAACGCAGGATTATTATCCCAGGCTGGATCTTTGAAGATCTTCGACTTTTCATCCTTTTCATCCGGCCTTTTTGCCGAACCAAGCTTCTTAGTGAAATCCACATATTCGGTCAAGGCATTTTCTGCGAATCCCAGTGCCGCTCGGGTCATGTCCCTGTAACTCTTTGAAATGAGATCCAAGGTCGCCGCCGGAGCGCCACCTTTTCCGTCTTCGCTGCTACCTTTTTCCATAAATAAGCCTCCAGTTGGGCTAAAGCGACGCTAATAGAAACAAACTACAGACAAATATATTGCTATTTCGCTAAATAAGGGATATCTGAAAACTCCATAATGCGCCCTAGTGCCAGGGCAGGACCCTAAGGACGGACACTCCAAGGAACTTGTCCGACGACGCTATATATGAAATTGTGAAATTTCTAGGGTTATAGCTGCTTGAATACCTTCCAGTTGATTTAATAGAGTAGCGATCAAAACACAAGTTTTGGGTTTCGAGCGGCCCGTGCCTCGTCCAGCCTCCGCACCGGGGTTGTAGTGGGCGCATCGTGCAGGGCCCCCTTCGACTCAGGATCGCGAGCCAGCTTGGCAATGTCGATCAATGCATCCGCCAGAGCTCTAACGGTCTGAGGTGACTCTGTCTCGGTAGGCTCAATCATTAGCGCCTCTTCAACTATTAGGGGGAAATAGACCGTGGGAGAGTGAAAGCCCCTTTCGAAAAGTGACTTCGCAATGTCCAATCCCCTTATCCCAGTATCCTTTTTGATCTGGCGAGCTGATGCGACAAATTCATGCATGCACACGCCATTAAAGGGGATCTCGTAATAGTCATCAATCGAAGCTTTTAGCCAATTGGCATTAAGAACCGCCAAATCACTCGCCATCTTGAGCCCATCGGAACCGTTAAAAATCATGTATGCCAGGGCTCTGGCTACCACCAGGGCATTGCCAAAGTGGGAATGAACCCTACCTATGGATAGTGGTGGTACTTCCCAACCGAACTTACCCTCACCATCGTTGAGCCGACACGCTTTGGGCCCAGGCAGAAAGTCGGCCAGAGCACTAGACACGGCCACCGGACCAGACCCCGGACCTCCGCCGCCGTGAGGTGTTGCAAATGTCTTATGGAGGTTTGAGTGAACGACGTCAAACCCCATGTCTCCAGGTCGCGAAATGCCGAGAATTGCATTGAGGTTAGCGCCGTCGTAATACATGAGGCCGCCAACCTCGTGAACCATCCTTGCAATTTCCGTAATCTTTACCTCAAAGAGCCCCAAGGTGTTCGGATTAGTCATCATCATTCCGGCGACACCGTCATCGAGTATCTTGGCTAGCGCTTCAATATCGACCAACCCATCCTCATCACTCGGCACGGTTAGGACTTCAAAACCGCCAAGGGTCACTGACGCCGGGTTGGTTCCATGAGAGGAGTCAGGAATGATAATTCTGTTGGCTTTTGAACCAGTGTGCTCGAGAAAGGCTCTAATTAACAACAGCCCCGTCAATTCACCCGCCGCTCCTGCGGCTGGCTGAAATGTCGCCGCCTTCATACCAGTAATCTCGCAAAGGTACTCTTCTGCCATCACGAGGAGCTCTAACCATCCTTGGATTAGACCTGTTGGTGAAGCAGGATGAACGGCACTCAGGCCTGGCATGCCGGCTACATTGTCCGCAAACTTGGGATTGTACTTCATGGTGCACGACCCTAAAGGATAGGCCCCAAGGTCGACACTATATTGTCTCGAAGCGAGCCTGGTGAAGTGGCCAACTAAGTCTCGTTCCGAAACCTCAGGAAGTTCAACTTCTGTTGAACGCAAAAAATTTGAATCGAGAACCGAAGCAGGGTCCAGGATGTCGACCCCTGAATTCCTAAAGGACGATGATTTGCGGCCCGGGACCGAAAATTCGAATATCGTTGGTTCAGTACCCGAGCCAACCAGAGGTGACGACGAGGCTACACCGCCTCCAGGTAGGTCAAAATGTTCAGTCACTTTGCCACAACCTCCCTCAAGGCTTGGAGATAATTATCAATTTCAATCCTGGTACGCTTCTCAGTAGCTGTAATAAGGAGTGCCCCTTCCAACGGCGACTCCTCGTACCCTTCCTTGATAGCTACCCCAGCCAAAAAACCGCGATCAGCCATCTGTTCAACCGTTAGAACAGCGTCGATTGGCAGCTCCACCGCAAACTCCCTAAAAAAATTCCGGTTCAACACCCTTACACCTGGTATCAAAGAGACTCCATCCGCCAGGTACCGGGTTGCTGAAAAGCAGCGCCTGGAGAGTTCGGCATACCCTGACCTTCCGAGCCAGGATAGATAGATTGCCGCCTGAATCGCTATCAGGGTCTGATTTGTGCACACGTTCGACGATGCTTTCTCCCTACGTATATCCTGTTCCCTCGTCCGGAGGGTGGTCACGTAGGAAGTTCGACCTTCCATATCGACGGTCTCGCCTACAAGTCGCCCAGGCACTGACCTGACGAGCCCACTCTTAGCCGAGAAGAGACCCAAATAGGGGCCGCCGAAGGAGAGAGGAACGCCAAGCGACTGACCTTCGGCAACCGCCACGTCTGCGCCCAATTCACCTGGAGATTTCAAGGACGCGACGGATACCGGATCGTAAACCACCACTAGAAGCGCCCCGGAAACTTCGCAAAGCCGCTTAGCCTCCTGCAAATCTTCGATCTCCCCCAAGTAGTTTGGGTACCCAATGCACAGTGCAGCAGCCCCATTGAGGCTCACACTGCTAAGGTCAGTCGAGCACCCGCTCAGGGCCACCTCAACTACCTCGTGGCCGCTTCCTCGAGCGTATGTCTTGATCATTTGCCGATAATTGGGGTGAATTCCTCGTGAAATCAGTACTCGGGACCTCCCTGTATGGGCACATGCTAAATTTGCAGCCTCGACTAGCGCCGTTCCTCCGTCATAGAGTGATGCATTGGTAACTTCGAGTCCGCTCAGCCTGGAAATGAGGCTTTGATACTCAAAAAGTGCCTGGAGTACACCCTGGGCAACTTCTGGCTGGTAAGGCGTATAAGAGGTGACAAAAGCCGACTGACTGGCCATCGCCATCGCAGCCGCCGAAGCATCGTGATCATAAGCCCCTCCGCCGGCAAAACAGATTAACTCTCTGCCCGTCGGGCGATTCTTTCTTGCAAGTGAATCCATGAAATCCAGCACATCGGCCTCAGAAACGCCGACGGGGATCGATAGTTCACCATTGAACCTAGCTCCGTCGGGAAGGTGATCGTAAAGGTCGTCAATTTCCTGCAGACCCAAATTCGACAGCATTTCTGCTATTTCAGCATCAGTATGCGGAACGAAACTTCCCACTAATAGCCCCCTTCGACGAGAAGAAAATTACTACTTTGAAGATTTGTAAAAAGGATAGGTTGTGGTAACAGCTGGAACTCGTCTTCCTCGCATGTCCACTTCAACCTCGACATCCAAGGCCATCGCTGGCTCCAGCAAGGCAAATCCGATACCGCACTTGAGCAGGGGGGAAAAGTTACCGCTTGTCAATTGTCCTATTGCTCGTCCTTGCAAATACACCGATGCACCTTCACGCAATGGTTGGCGACCGGTTGAGCGTACTCCGAAAAGCCGATAGCGGAGACCACGCTCCTTTCGAGACTCGACAGCAGTTTTCCCCCTGAAATCAGGCTTTGAATAACCAACTACCCAGTCGAGGTTCGCCTCGGGGGGTGAAACACCCTTTTTAAGCTCGTGCCCATGGAGGGGAAGACCCGCTTCTAATCTCAAGGTATCCCTAGCTCCAAGTCCGGCTGGAACGACACCCGCCTGCAGAAGATCTTTGAAAAATAAAGTGGATAGCTCAGCCGGTACGTAGCACTCGAAACCGTCTTCTCCGGTGTACCCGGTTCCCGCAGCAAAGCAAGTCTTGCCTCTGTAGCTGAACTCAATGACTCGAAACTTTCCGACGCCCGCCGCTTCCGGCACAAATGTCGACGCCAATTCTCTGGCCAAGGGGCCTTGTACCGCGATCAAAGCCCGACCTTCGGTTGAATTCTTTCCGCCCAGAACCTCCTGTACGACGTCTGTATTGGCGGCGTTCGGCAGAACATGGAACCTATCTTCATCAACCCACCAGACGATGAGATCGTCGACTATAGATGCGTCCTGTTCATCGAGCAAGTGTGTATATTGGGTGCGCCCAGCGGCAATTTTTGCTAGGTCGTTGCTGAGCTGGTCTTGAAGGTACGAAAAGGTGTCACTACCGTCAAATTCCAAGGTGCCCAAATGTGATACATCAAAGGCAACAGCCTTCGACCGACAGTCCAAATGTTCGCTGACGGTACCATCTGGATAGGACAGTGGCATTTCCCAACCACTGAATGGAACCATTTTTGCGCCGAGTTCTAGGTGTAATTCGTGAAGAGGAGTGCGCTTAGTCATTAAAGGTTGATGCTAGCCATTTCGCTCCACATTCTTTCACGCTCGCACTAATAAATGAAGTGACCAAAACCATAGCGAATTGCTACACTCGAGCAGAGTTTGTCCAATCAAAAATTGCCCTCAATGCCCAAAAGCGAGCTACTTCTAATCCTTGAAACTATCCAGTCTTGGACACATGCTGAGAATCTGACTTCCCGGCCTCCTCTAATGCGAATGGCAGCACCTGCTGATTCTCGTGGATGGTTGGCGGGTTCAACTCAATGATCTTGGTGTCTAGTTCGCGGTGGAGATCGTTAAGCGATACCACAATCCCCATAACTAGTTGCTGCTTACGTAGCAAATCAATCAAGTCTTCTCCATCGCGGAGGTAGACCGACTTCTTTCCAACGACGATTAGATCGGCTCCGCTGGCGTCGTCGTCCAGAAGTATGCGTAACTCGATCATTGCCGACCTGACGGCCTTCAAACTTAAGCCGCCTGTCAGAAGTTGTTTGATAATTCGAAGTTGAATAAGGTCTTGGTATGAGTAAAGGCGTTGCGAACCAGAACCCGAAGCGTCTGCCAACGATGGCCTTATTAGATCAGTTCTAGCCCAGTAGTCAAGCTGCCGATAGGTGATCCCGACAATGGCGCATGCCTGTGGCCCTCGATATCCGTAAGCGGAATCCATTGGCCTCCCTCATTCCTTCTCCACAAAAGACCGGAGAAAACATACACAGTAATTACACGGCTTGAATATGCTACCCGATCAAAAGATTCTCGGCAACTATCAACCCTCAACTGAGAGAAACGTATATCGTTTCGCTGGCCACCCAAGGCCCTATTCTTAACGAAAGGTTGAAAGATTTCCGAATACTCGAGCCAATAGCTATTAAGGCAGCCTCCATTTCATCACCCATGGTCGACTCCAAATTTAAGGCTCAAACTCGGCATCAAGCAGCCTCACTCTGAGGGCGATTTGCGTACGAGGTTCCTAAATGAAAGAGAGCTTCCAATACCTGGATCGCTGCGCTCTTCGGGTAAATCCACCTTAGGTATCGATTCTTGGGTATCGATTAAGATGGACTTAGCTTTGCTGCACGGCCATTAGCAGGTTAGCAGGGGCAAATTGCTTCGATCAGCCGTTCTGAGGCAATCATAAAAGTGTGCTTAAAAATGTCTAGGCAATTTGGAGCGGATTCCTACTGAATTCCTTTCCCACAATTATGGACTCAGATAGATGCAGCCTCACCTAGCCGCTCACCACACCATCGGAATGTCTTCGACAGACCTTGCCTTCGACCAAGAAAGTCTGGCTTCAGACAACTGCAGTTTTTGCACCGATGCGTAGTTTCTCAACAAGGCAAGGCTGAATAATGTTACCGAAACTGCTTTGCTAGGTCCAAGAACCTATCCTCACAAAGATCATTAAGGCATCGCTAGCACCACGAGGCAGGCTTCAAACCCTCAACTACCGAAGTTACAAGCGATACCTCAAAAGTAATAGGTCGGCCAAACGAGCAGTTATCCTATTCAGCCACCGATCAAGAGAAGTCCTCAGGGTTGATGTGTTCCAAAAAATCTCTGAACTCAACGACCAACTTTTCGGGGTTTTCATCCTCGGCCAAACTCGGATCGTCGCTTTCCAAGGCCACAACGAAACCCTCTAGGGCCATCACATCGGATGCGACAAATATCGGGGCAGCTACCCTCACAGCTAGCGCTACGGCATCTGAGGGTCTCGCAGAGACTACTACGACTTTTTGCTGGATCTTTAGCTCAACCTGGGCGTAAAATGTCGCTTCGACCAACTCCGTGATCACGACCTTCAGGACTATTCCGCCCAATGCCTCGACAATGTCACGCATCAAGTCGTGCGTCATGGGTCTTGGGGGCTCAATCCCTTGCACAGAATCTACGATCGCCTGAGCCTCAGCCCGACCTATATAGACAGCCAAAGTCCTACCTGGTGGCTTAGTCTCCTTTAGCAACATAACCGGTGTAGCCGAGCGCTGATCGATCTGCACGGCCGCGAGTTCAACTTCGATCATTGCTTGACTCTACTTCCAAATCTCACGCAATCTCACGCAATCTCAACTCGGCATCAACTCGCTTAACAAAAACTAACCCCAAAAGCATCCCTCAGCCAAGGTACTTTGAGAGTTCTTTTGACAAGAACGCTTCACGCATCGTTCCACCAAGCGATCGTAATTCGAGCAAAATCTGTTTTGCCTGCTCGGTCGCAACTGGGTTTCTCTTTTTAAAAATAGGAGCGACTACCTGCTCTAAAAACCCAAATTCGCGTTCAGCTGAAGTCTTATATAGTCTCAAGTGACGGGCTTCGATCCCAAAGGAGCGAAACCTGAGGACTATCCTAATCAGAGCGAGTTCCTCCGAAGAATAGACGGTCTCCCCAAATTCGTTATGACCCGAAATAAGTCCAAACTCGACCATCTCGGCTATTTCGGCAATCCGAGCCCCAGTCAACTTCGTGATCTCCTCAACGGTAAAGTCGCCTTGTTGGCCGGTTACCTGCTCGGTATTTTCAGAATCCTCTATTTGGACGTCTGGAGCCGACTTAGCATGCGATCTCGTTGGTCCCTCAGGCTGGCGACTTCGTCTTTCTGTAATTTTCCTACCGGCTGGTTGGGTGGATGGCGTAGAACCAACTATTCCTAGGCGAGCGGAACGATCTGCTCGTCCTGGACTATCCGGTGCCATGGCCCCGCTATGACCACTTTCCTTATGGTCGGTCGAAAGATCGCCAATTCGATCTTTGTCAACCTCCGCTTTTGTCGATTCTTTTGCCCCCTCTGAATTAGCGATTTCCGGGGGAGACATTTCTGCCGTATGTAGCTTACTCACCGAGGCACGCACCGCAGAAGATAATCGAGTTATCGACTCTGGCACCTGCTCTAACTCAACTTCGCTATCTGAATTATCCGGCGAAATCTCCCGAGATTCCCGAATCAGTCCAGGCTCCTGGTCGCTGGATACCGACCCGATTTCGCTCCCCGGATCACCCTGCAACTCGTCTAAAGGCGGCTCAAACATCAATGTTTGAGATGGTCTTGGCTCGCCATCGCGATCTCCAAGATGATCGCGAATCACCTTCAGGGGCATGAAGGTCTCTTTTTGAATCAGCAGTACGGCTTTAAGTCGCTCAACATCGTGTTGATAGAACTTGCGATATCCCGACGGCGTCCGTTCAAGGTCCAGCAGTCCTTTGGATTCCAGAAAACGGATCTTGGATATCGTGACGTCGGGAAACTCATCTCGGAGGCGCGCTAAAACCTCGCTTATGGACCAGTAGTCCCTCTCCCCTTCCAAGGTCTTAGTCCTCTTCTCCAGGTATTAAAAGGAAAATAAAGCGGTACTTGCCGATCTGAATTTCGTCACCCGAGGCAAGTTCCGACTCGTCTGTCCTGTTCTGATTGTGATAGGTTCCATTGAGAGATCCGACATCAGTCAGGAAATATCGAGTTCCTATCCTGCTGACCTCGGCATGCCTTCTCGACACGGTAATGTCGTCGAGAACTATATCGCTTTCTGGATGGCGACCAATTCTCGATACGCTCCTGTCGAGGGCATACCAGCTGCCTGAGTCAACTCCGCCCCTGATGAGGAAGATGCCCACCCCTTTGGGTAGGTTGGCTTCAACGCTATCAAATGAACCAGCTACCTCAACGGGACCAATCGATCCGGTAGTCTCTTGCTCCGAAAGTAGAAGGGTTCGACCGCACGACGAACAGAACTTAGCTCCTGCTTGATTCTGATGACCGCAAAAGCCGCATATCAACGGGCTTCCCCTTTACTTGCCGTCCACTATAAACCCGAGGTTTCACCCTAAGGCGCAACCCTCAACTATAACCTTATGGTTACAGCCTATGTGCCGGCAACTGCCAAAACCTAAGCGGCTTAGGAAATGAGCTTTCCATAAGCGTCTGCGGTTAGAAGTCCTTTGAACTCGGCTTCGTCCTTAGCTTCAATCACGCATATCCAGCCATCTCCGTACGGGTCGGAATTAATCAACTCCGGAGAGTCTGATAGCCTCTCATTTACTTCAACTACTTTGCCTGCAATTGGGGCAAAGATGTCCGAGACCGACTTCGTGGACTCGACTTCGGCAAAACTTGCGCCAGAAGTTACCGCAGCGCCTAAGGCCGGTAGTTGCACAAAAACGACGTCACCCAGGGCGTCTTGTGCATAGTCTGTAATCCCTACTCGAAGATTCTTGCCTTCGATGCGAGTCCATTCATGATCCTTGGTGTATCCGAGTTCATTTGGTATGTCCATTCACGTAACATTAGTCACGTGGCCCGCCCCATGCACCGCATAAGACCAACGCGTAGCTTTATTTGTTTTTCCGCTACATCGCTCCGGTTAAATTGAATCTTGCGAGTTCACCAAGGGCGAGCTCAACCGCTTGAAGCGGCCTAAAAGACGCTATTGGCGTATCAACCCCCGTTCGCCTCGATACGATCGGCACAGATGAGGAATTATAAACTATTTGAATTGACTCAGAAGCGACTGGCCTCACAGCTAAGCAGCCGTCCAATCGACGTGACCACAGAAAACTGCGCTATATCGTGCTTCGACCCCTGACGATCTCGACTAGCTTTTTGAAGTACTGGAATGCAGCACCAAAGAGAATCCCCGTGCCCGCCACAATTGCTCCCTCGGTCATCCAAAGCAACCACTTAGAATCTACTTGACTAGAACTTGCCAGTACCGCTAGAGGGAAACTTGTCAGAAGGATAAAGGTACCAAGTTTGCCTATCCAAACCACGTCGAGTCGGACCTTACCCAAAATACCCACCGTCAATACCACGACACTTACGATAACTTCCCTCGCCAAAACGACGACTATGAGCCACCTCGGCACAACGGAAAAATACCAAAGTCCTATCGAGGCAACAACGAGAACGATACGATCGCAAGTTGGGTCAATTATCTTTCCCACGGTCGAAACTTGTCCGATTCTTCTTGCAACGTACCCATCCAAGAAGTCAGTAACTCCCATAAGTCCGCCCAGGATGGCGGCGAAAAGCCTGTCTTGAGGAATCCGAAGCCAAAACAAAAACAGTGGCAAGGCAATGACTCTTGAGAGGCTTATGAAGTTCGGCAGGGTAAGGACTCTTGACTCAACTGAGCGATTTGGCAGTGACACTGACATGATTCTACAAAGGCAGCTGTGTCATAGTCCGAAATACTCACTAATCGATAAGAAATCGAAAGTCCAAGTTCCTCACAACCGGCATATGGATGGCCTTCATTCGGCGTCGAGGTCACTTCTTGAGCCAGGTGTATGTGATTGGGAGCTCCAAAGGTCGCACCTCCGTTATCGCTGCGAATTCTAGATCGAGACCAAAGTACACCTACTGACCGGACTTCCGGAGATAATTGGCATTTTTAGGGGTCCGCCATGACATAATCCCTGGTCAGAGCGGTTTGGGTTCTCAAAAACGCTGAAAAGCGTAGGCACACGCCTGGCAGCCTGAGCTGTGAAA
>JAKBHQ010000258.1 GCA_021836665.1 Thermoplasmata archaeon | reverse complement strand
CTCTCTCGGGCCATCGTTGAACTAGCTGGCTACTACCGTCTCTGGGTCGACCCCACCAGGGTACGTCGGCCCCGGGATTATCCCGAACTTCTAGTTATCCCGAATTAATTGCCCAAGCCCTGCTCAGAGCATCAAGAGTAGCTAAATCTTCGGGATAACTAAAGCATTCGATAGCTCACCAATTCCCCGAGTCTTAACATCGTCCATACTTGTGGAACCGGAATACAGACCGGGGTGGACTAAGGAGGTTTGGATGGTTGAACAACTCTCACTTGAGGATCTAATTGCACAAACGAGGATAGCGGTTGCATCCCTTGGATATAGCAACTCGACACTGTGGCAGTACGACTACGCATGGGAAAACCTACGCCGGTATTGTGGCGAACACGGTTCCGGCTCATTCTCGGTTGAGCTGGCAGATCGCTATGTCGGAGAGACCCGGCAAAAGTACGAACAGGGTGAGCTCAAGGTGTGGAAGTTCAAGCTGATCCGCAAAGCTGCAGATTTATTAGTGCAGTTTCACGAGAGTGGCTGCGTACGCTGGGTGCACTTGCCCAAATGGGGAAGCCAAGGGCTCAAGGAGCCGCACTTCGTCGAGATCTTCGAGATCTATGTCCATGAGCTAAGGAAGGCTGACTACAGGAATGGAACGGTAGAACTCTATAGCTTGGTTGCCAAAGAGTTCCTCAAGTACCTTGAAGATGGGCATGTAGAGAATCTCGACCAGCTGACTCCGAAGGACATCGGCTTATTCGTAGGTTTCATTTCCAGGTCCTATCAACCAACCAGTATGCGCACGATATTGTCCGGACTTCGAAGCTTTACCCGCTTCGCAGCGCAGACGGGTCTCACTTCGTCGGATCTAACGGTAGCGATACCCAAAAGCTTCGGGAGAAAAACGGCGCTTATCCCCACGATCACAGCTAAGGAGGAGGAGCTGATGCTTGCAGCTGTCGATCGGACAACCGTGCTCGGCAAAAGGGACTTCGCGATATTACTGCTTGCTCTGCGTCTAGGACTGCGGTCGATCGATATTGCTGGACTCAAACTTGATGATCTCAAATGGAGAACGGACTCTATCTCGATCATCCAGCAGAAAACGCAGCGCCGACTGGAAACTCCGCTGCTCGCAGATGTAGGCAACGCCATCATGGATTATCTACTCCACGGCAGGCCAGCATCGAATTCACCATACGTATTTCTTCGAAGTGGAGCACCTTACAACAATCTTTCGCCCGGCGCCGGCCTCTACAACGTGGTCGCGTCACATATGAGGAAGGCCGGAATCCGCCAGGAGGCAGGACAGCGACGCGGTACGCATTGTCTGAGGCATTCCTTGGCCGGACGCATGCTGGCCGGGGAGACACCTCTTCCTGTGATCTCCGCCGTTCTCGGCCACGCGAACAAAGACAGCACAAAAGTCTATCTATCTACCGATTCCGAGCATCTTCGCCACTGTGCCCTCGGGCTCGAGGGGATTGAAGTCACAAGCAAGGCACTGTCATGACGATCATATTTTCCAGCACCTTGGGAGACGACCTGGAAAGGTTTGTTAGTCAGAAACGAGCACTCGGATTCCCTTACGATACCTCCGAGCGAATACTGAGTGTCTTTGACCGCTTCTGCCTGGAGCATTACCCGAATGAGCGCCAACTCGGAATAGACCTTGCGAT
Organism: Thermoplasmata archaeon; assembly: GCA_021836665.1. The sequence goes on along the minus strand of JAKBHQ010000258.1, from coordinate 1,742 downwards.
GCACTGGGCACAGAGACGGCCTGGCGAACACGTCAATACACTCACCCGCAGGATCACGCCGGTTCGCCAGTTTGCGAAATACCTCCTTAGGAATTGTAAGAATATAACTGTAACGAAGTACCTCCCCCTGTATGCTTCTACCCATGGAGAACGACCCTGTAGCCGAGCGGTTCAGCTCCATTGCCTGGGCTCTTGATGAGAGACTGCGTCGAATCGTTGCTGCCGGTGAGGCTAAAGCAATAGGCCGCGGAGGCATTTCTTCCGTCTCGCGGTCGACAGGCGTCTCTCGACGAGCGATTCACGCTGGGTTGAAGGAACTCCAAGATCATCCACAAGACCCAACCCCAAGAAGGATCCGTCGTCCTGGAGCCGGACGCAAGAAGATCTCCGAGGCCGACCCGAGCCTGATGAGCGACTTAGAGTCGCTGGTGGAGCCGGAAACACGAGGAGATCCCATCTCACCTCTACGCTGGACGACCAAGAGCCTTCGTTCGCTAGCAGAAGAACTTAAAGCGATGGGACATGTTGTGAGTCACACCTCGGTAGGGATTCTTCTCCAAGAGTTGGGCTACAGCCTTCAGTCCAATGCCAAGACTCTTGAAGGAGGCAAACACCCGGACCGCAACGCCCAGTTTGCCCACATCAACGCTGAGACCTCTTCACGCCTGGAGCGAGGGGAGCCGGTCATTTCAGTGGACACCAAGAAGAAGGAGCTCATCGGCCCCTACAAGAACAACGGTAGGACATGGCGTCCCAAAGGGGACCCAGAGCAGGTCAATGTGTATGACTTCATCGACCCTGAGCTTGGGCGGGCTAATCCCTATGGCGTCTACGACCTCGCATCCGATTCCAGATGGGTAAGCGTTGGTACAGATCACGACACCGCAGCTTTTGCGGTAGCTACCATTCGGCGCTGGTGGCTAAGTGTTGGGTCACCGGCCTATCCCAATGCCACCGAACTTCTCATCACTGCGGACGGAGGTGCAAGTAACGGGTCACGGGTTCGGCTCTTCAAACTTGAGATCCAAGAACTCGTCGATGAGATAGGGATTCCTATCACTATCTGCCACTTTCCCCCTGGAACCTCCAAATGGAACAGGATCGAACACCGGCTTTTCTCATTTATCTCCATGAATTGGAAGGGTCAGCCCCTCGTCAGTCACGAAGTGATGCTGAACCTGATTGCCAACACCAAAACCAAGAGTGGGCTCACCGTCAAGGCGGAACTCGACTCGAGCTCCTATCCCACAGGGATCAAGGTGTCCGATGAGGAGTTCTCCTCCATCAACTTGGTGCGACACTCTTTTCACGGCGAATGGAATTACTCCATTCATCCCAGAGGAAGCTAGAATGTGACGGTTATTACTTGACACGCCCTTAGAAGGTCAGACGTTATTGCGCCGCGTCGTGGGCAACCATTGCTGCGCTCTTGGCTCCACTGCACTCGTGCTGAGCTGGCAGCGAGAGTGGGCGAGCGAGATACTGCGGCTAAGGAGATTCGAAGCGCGGCTGATGGGATGTCGCGCGCAGGCGACGTTCCGGAGTGGTTCGACTGGTACGACGAGAGTCGGTTTGAATCGTTTGCTGGTTCGGTGGCTCTCTCTGTTGGCAAACACACACAGGCGATCGATCGACTGGCGGTGGCCCGTGAGGGGATCACAAGCGTGAAGCAGCAAGCCGTGGTAGCTTTCGACCTAGCGTTGGCCTACAGCAACGATGCGCCAGAGCTGGCCATCGCGCAC
>JAKBHQ010000473.1 GCA_021836665.1 Thermoplasmata archaeon | reverse complement strand
TTACACCGAGTTTTAGGAAAACTATTTGGAAGTTACTCTCCAGAAGATGTTGGTCAGCGCATCTTAGGTGCTATGGTCTTTTTTGCGCATTTTGTTTTTACGCCCGGGTGGTGGAATGGTAGACACGGAGGCCTCAAAAGCCTCTGCTCGTAAGGGCATGCGGGTTCGAGTCCCGCCCCGGGTACTTGAGGCCTTACGATCAAAGCCACCTGGACCCGAAATTTCATCTCTACAAAACTGCAAGAGAATCCTGTCAAAGACGGTGGTAAGCATATAAAGGCAATGGATCCAAATTTGTCATTAGATAGCCCTAGGCCAATGGTCGGATGTTTCAGGAAGTTCATTTCCCAAGCCCCTTTAGAGAGCCGTAACTTATTCAATGTGAGGAGTTTGCCTTGAGGAACTTGACTCCAAAGATTTCGCACCAACCACTCCAATCGCTGGTTATTTGATCCAAGGGTTCCGAGACGCCTCGCCCTTGTCGATGAGTAGTGTGAGAAGCGCGACAGATGGTAATGAGCCGCATGCGAACGCGGGCTAGGATGCCGAAGGAACCACTCTACTTAGATTGAGTTACCGATACGGGAGGATACATTTCGATGGCTGAATCCGGCACCTACGAGTACGTGCCTCATCCCCACACAGTGAGAAAATTGGCGCATCAAGACGAGCCCGTCAAGGTGGTAGATCAGCTGCCGAAGGGCTCAACTGCGGCGCGCTTTAATGCTTGGCTCGCAGTTAAAGTAACCACCGGTGTAGGAACGATGTGGTGCGCATACGCGTTCGCAGTGCTTGCATTGGTGAGCCTACCATCTGCCATCCGATCGCATAGCCCAGTGATCTTGGTCTCCTGGATATCGCAGACATTTCTGCAATTGGTTCTTCTCTCCGTAATCATCGTGGGCCAAAATGTGTTGGCTGCAGCGCAGGATAAGAGGTCCGAAGCTACCTACGAGGATGCGGATGCCGTCTTGCACGAGGCGGTAGAAATCCAAGAGCATTTAAAGCAACAGGACGCAACCTTAAATTTACTCATCGAACGTCTCGCAGCACTCGAAGCCCATATACATCAGGCTGGTTAATTTGTACCCTGAGTCCCATCGGGCAGGGTCTGAGCTGGCAGGGAAAGCTAGCCAGGCCACTTGATCCTGGGTATTACATCGGATTCTGAGTTGCGACTAGTCTGCAACTGGGGCAGCCGGAGGAAATTGTCTGGCAAATTTGCGAATTCACTGAAAGTGAAGAGTTAGCCGCCCGGAACAGATCCGTTGCACTGAAGCCGTAGTGCTCAAATCGATATAGCAGCTAAAACTTTGGGCTGAGCAGACATTTCGGGCCTCCAGGCAATCTAAAACGAACTCAATGTGGACCAACCAGATAAGAAATCATCGAGTAACCGTTATCAGTTTCAACTCGGTCTCTCTGGTAAGGCCGAATAGATCGAAGCCGTGCTTGTACCTACCCACCGCCCGGGAGATAAGAACTTAGGAATTATGTTGCGGGGCCAAGCTGGGGGAGTTGTTGATTACGCCAAACTGGATGTACGCCTCCATTAGCGTGGTCAATTCGCCCAAATTAAAACCGGTGTCGCTACCGATAGCTTCAAGAGTACTAAAGACCACCATTCCAAAGAGTGAAGTTGCCTTGGAACGGAGGTTGCCTGCACTCGATGGTAGATAGCCAGCCAATGTCTCGATGATCAGCTTCCTAGTGGCTATTATCTCCTCGGACCATGGCCGGTCATTTCGCCATAGCTCCGCCAGAAGCAGCTTGGCAAAACTTGGGTGCTCGGATACCGACCTGACTAATACCTGGATGCAAGTTCGCCAGCGCTCCGATTCGTCGGCCAAGGAGCAGGATATATCTATGGCCTCCGCCAACACGGTCCCGCCATCACTGAGTAGCTTTCCCATTAGGTTTGATTTCGAGCCGTAACGGTAAAACAAAGTTCCTTTGGCAATTCCGGCACGCTGGGCGATCTCGTCCATAGTCGTTCCGGAATAATCATTTTCGGAAAAGAGTTCGATGGCAGCCCGAAACACTGGGATCTTCGTGTGGCCATCTTTGTGCTCGGCAAGCAACTCGCCCGGCGTACTCGCAGTCGAGTTCCGCTCGTAAATCACCCCGTTATGTGCACCTTTGCTCAACCTCGGACGCCTTCCTTTTGCCTTGTCGCTTGCCTCGCCGCTTACCTCACCGCCAAGTCGATTTCAAGCAACGGCTTACCCCTCAGGCTCAATAGGACCAATACCCCAAAGCCAAAGACGGCGTATGCTGCGAGCACGAAAATCTGACCGGTCAAGTTGTGACCATGGAAAAATAGTACATCTCTAACGGCAGTTAATCCTGCTCCGTTTGGCAGCCAGTGCCCTACTTGCCTCCAAGGCGTAGGCAGCATTGCCATGGGCCATGGGCCCCCCGCTGATGGATTACCTAGGACTACAAATAAGAGTATTACTAGTCCCGTTCCAACCAGGCCACCTGCGGATTGAAGTGCGGCAGTTGTCAGGGAGACGCCGATCACAATTAGCAGGCCAATGAGAATTACCGCAAGTTCGTGACCCTTTTGATAGCCGAAGAAATTGGTGACTATCACCGCACCACCAACGGCGGAGAGTAGAGCATATCCCAAGAATGCTGGGAGCCTTCTCAACAGCCCGCTAAAACATTTCGGGGTCATCCCCGCCAGGAGGCCAAATACGACTGCGAAAAGGTATGCACCGACAATCCAGCCGATCACTAGATAGAACTGGACCAAACCACCCGAATTACTGGCCGGCAGTGGATCTACATCGGTGACGTGGAGGATCGAGTGGTTTTGCGACGAAACTTCGGAAAATATACCTTCGATGAGGGTTGCCGCCACCGTCCCTTGAGCAGAGGAGACATAGAGTTCCGACGACTGTTTACCTGGGATAAAGCCGGCGAATAACTCAGCGTCATTCACCTGCTGGAGCAGATTCGCTTTAGTCGGGTCCGTCAAAAGAGCAACGTATTGCTCGGATGCGCCGAGGGAACGGGAGAGGGCCTGAACTTGGCTCTTGGGGGCCAAAACCCCAACTTTCAACTGGTGAGGTTCAGGTGAGTGTAATGCTCCGACATAGGAGGATATAAAAGCTAGCTGTATAGCCAACACCGCTATACCAACGATGACAAGCAACCACTTCTTCGAAAGACCAGCCACGCTACCTCCAACAGATGTACTGACCAGTCAGTCTAATCGAAGCAAACTGACTTTCTGCTCTATAATCCTTCCGTAAGTCTGCCCGAAGCGTAGGCATCCGATATTCAGCGCAGGTCATTGGGGCTCAGAAACAGTTAGCTAATTCTTAAGCAATCCTCGACAATAATATCTATAATATATAGACATGGGTTCACTCGTGTCGATCGGAACCGCTGCTAAAGAGTTAGGCGTTCA
>JAKBHQ010000414.1 GCA_021836665.1 Thermoplasmata archaeon | reverse complement strand
AAGTTGAGGGTATTGCCATGCATCCAGTGTACCAACAAAGTCGCAAACTGATGGGCAATTTGATGGGCAAGCGAATCAAGTTGGATCGATTAGTTAAATCGCATACACTGTGACCTGCCGACCCATAGTGCCCCCGGCAGGATTCGAACCTGCGCACACGGTTTAGGAAACCGATGCTCTATCCCCTGAGCTACGGGGGCAATCCACCTAATCGCCAGGACCTCAAACAGACTAGTGAACTTTATCCCTTCGTGGTGCACTACCTTTGAACTTCGCTAAAGCAACCTGCATTCCGGCCTTAATCTTCGACGTCGGCCAGCAGTACAGTAATCTCCTCTTCGACGCTTCTAATTTTCTTCTTGCAGGTGGCAACTAGAAATCGCGCCCTCTCTACTAGGGTCTTCAACTCATCAATGCCAACGTCGTCACCTTCTAGACGGCTAACAATCTGATCCAGTTCACTCTTGGCCGCATCGTAACTAAGTTCTCCAGTTTCACCATGGTCATTTTCAGTCCCTGACTCCGCCACTTTTCACTTCCTCAACTCTTCCTACGAGACTTCCATCAGAAAAATGGGCCCTAAAGCCGTCACCTGCCTCGAGTTCGCCGGCCGATCTTATCCTGCGATTGGTCGGCAACCCCTCAATCAGAACATACCCCTTTTGAAGGACCTCAGTCGGATCAAGTGATCCGAGCCTGGCTTGCGCCAGTTCGAATTCAAGGGCGATACGTTTTAGCTTCACTACAACCCATCCGCCGAAAGCCGCTCGACCATCTAGATCAATCCGTTCAGTTCGAGCGATCATGGCAGAACCATTGACTAATCTCATGGCACCCTGCTGCAACTCCATCTTATGGAGGTGAACCTTCCCATGGCTGGCGGTAATTAGATCTCCCATGGCAAAGTCCACGTCATTCTCGAAGCGTGAAATCGTCCTAAGAAGCAGAGATCTGAACATGTCCTTTCGCAAAAGCAGGCCCTTTTCTCTGTAGAGATACTCCTTAGACGACCGCTCGAGAGCCCTCGACCTCGACATCAACTCCGTACTATTTTTCTGAACAGTTGCCCTCGACAGGATCGCTATTCGATCGAGCGAGAACCTCAACCCCTCGATAAAGGCGCTATTCCAATCGACCACCGCCCTGCCAACGTCTAAGGGGACATCCAAGGTAGCGTTTGCAACCTCAGTGACCAACGGTCGGTCGGTAGAGTGGCCAATCCCGCACCAAAGCGGAATCCTCGAGCCAATAACCGCACGAACTACTTGTTCATTGTCGAACAGCGCTAGTTCCGATGAAGACCCGCCACCTCTGAGGAGAACAATGAGATCGAAGTCACCTCGAGCCGCCACCGAGATACCTTTAGCCAGCGAGGTCGCCGATGATTCGCCAGTGGTTCGGACGTCAAAAAGATGAATCTTAAATCGGAAGCCGCTGTTGGTCAGCTGCCTTAAGAAGTCCTCTTTAACTACTCCCGCCCAGGACGTTACCACGGCTATATTTTCTATTACTGAAGGCGGCCGCAATAAACGATTATTTGAGAAAACCCCTTCCGTGACGAGCTTAGCCCTCAGTTTTTCTCGCTCCAAGAACCTCTTCTCGACCAGTGAATCGACATCGAGGGCCTCGACGATGAAAGTTAAGGTTCCACGCTTTTGATAAAAGTCCGGCCGACCAAGTAGTCGTACTTCAAGCTCGGTGGTCAACTGCGACAAGCCCTTGGCCGCCATCTCTCTAGCAATTCTCGTGTAACTACCTGAAAAAATGGCGACATTTAGCTGTGCTACAATTTCGCCCCGTCCCTGGGACCTTTCCACGAGCTCTATATATCTGTGGCCCCCGACGAGGGAGATTCTCTGGATAGTGCCCCGAATCCAAACTTGGCCAATTTCTGCCTCTAACGTACCTTTAACTAGCCTGGAAAATCCACCCACACTATAGGTCTGACCGTCCCATGCACTCGACAAGCTCGACCCCCTATTCACGCTGGCCCCGGTCGATTAACCTTACATACCTTCAGAAGAAGTCACCGACCACAATTCGAGGAGCATTTGGTCCGATTGTCCATGGTGCAATGAACTTTTCCAAATATCAAATCCAATTATTCACATTTCCCAGGTATCACACATCTTTTCTGAGCTATAGATAAAGGTATGGCCTAAAGCTTTCAGGCTTTCGACAGAGGCACGACTGGAATTTGTGAAAGGAGTGAACGTGTTAGACGCTTCGGCCCGAGACTACCTACTATTAGCACTTGGATCGACTTTTCTTGCACTAGCCACTGCCCTTTCCCCTTTCATTGAGCTTAAATCGGCATTCGCCTCCAAAGTTCAGTCACACAAGTTGTTTGCGATTTTTACTATCTTCAGCTACATCGTGGGTGCTTCCGCCACCTTCGTATTTCTAAAGGCCCAGACATCGGCTACCATGTCGCTGACTCGGGAGTCTGTGCTTATATCGCTTGTGGCACTTGCCGCCCTACCAGTTGCCGACCGGATCGTCAGGTTATTTTCGAGGTCGGATGGACCCGGCAGGGGCAAGTCGATCTGGGTAGTCAACCTAATTGGCGGGATATCGTCTGCACTCTTGGCACTTTTCGCCATCGTTGCGGTCCAGACGGTGACCGCCCCCACGCTTTTAGTCGCACTACTAATGGTTCCGCTAATAGTCTCGGTGGGTTCCGCAGTGGCACACTTATCCCAAATCTTTGAACTAAAAACTCCTTGGATAAGAACGGGTATCTTCTTGGCCTCACTCGGCCTACTAGGAGCAAGCAGTTCGGCGATTTCATCGAGTACCTCCTTTGCCCTCGGAGGAAGTCAGCCGCAGGCGCTAGCTAAGGTGAGTTCGTCGCACCTTCCGAAGACCAATAGGCAAATAAGCAGCATTTCTGCTTCGCAGGAGGCTGGACTTTCATCCTACTACCTGTCGTTCAAAGGCGTAGAGACCGTCTCAAAACCTAATTTTCACCAAGTAGTTAAGGTTGGCTTCTTTGGATCGCTCGATAACGGAAGGGGCGGGAGGTTACACATACTCGCTTGGGGAGTTCCACAGCCAGACGGATCCCTAGCCCTTGATGGCTCCAACACTCTGGCACAGATAAGGCAGATAAAACTGAACGGAATGGGACCTGTCAAGCTGTTTACGGCTCGAGCGGTCAGGGGAACACTCCTGTTCCCGGGGAACAGGTATTACGACTACCTACTCAGCTTTACACCAACTGGGGAGACCACGGTAAAGGGTGAATTTGTACTCTATCCAAGACATGGCGGGCCACAAAGTAGCTCGTTGGTGTAACTATCCGATAAGTGCCCCTGATATGCCCCGGGAATAGTGGAGACTCCTAGTCTTGAGAGATGGAGTATCTATGGCAATGGTAAAGAGGTACTCGCCCGAGGTTCGTGACCGAGCAATACGTATGGTCACCGA
>JAKBHQ010000195.1 GCA_021836665.1 Thermoplasmata archaeon | reverse complement strand
TACCCTCCTTGGTCACCCGCGTGCCGCTCATTGGAGCCGATGCTTCAAAAGTAAAAGGCCTTCTCTAGATGGTATTCCTTCGCCATGACCGAACAGATGTTCGTAAGGACTAACATCTGTATTTAACTAACCGAGGGTGGGCTTTATCCGTTGAGATCGAACGGTTCTCGTCACCGCCCTACGGCTAGATTCGGGGGATTGCGGGAGGGTCTCGCGAGCCCAGGTTGACCAGGCCAAGACGTCGGCAGGGAGGTGAGTAGATGCTTGCATTGCATGTGAGTAAGAAGACCAACCAGGCGGTGTTTTTTCGGTTTTCTGACCTTGAATCCACATCAGCGAACAAGTCCAGAGTGGGTGCGAAACGGGGTGTGGAGATGACGGTTAATGCCGCCTACACCAGCCAAAGATGTCCCGAACCAGATTGCGGTTATGTCCATAAAGACAATCGCAATGGGGATCTGTTTCACTGCCGTAATCCCTATTGGAATTGCAACTGGCAGGGTGGTGCGGACAAGGTAGCCGCCATGAACCCAATGGCAATAACAAGTGATCGTGAGATCACCCTTTACACCCCCTATCGGGACCTAAAGAACCTACTTGACATTAGGTTCCAACGCCGATTGGAAAGTAGAACCGGAGATGCGGGTGTCTCAATAGAGATCGCCAGTGATGCTGTCCTAACCCGTGTCGTCGAAGGGGATACTACCGCTTGGGGCAGGACTCGAAGTGAACCACGACAGAAATGTCTCGTGGGAGACACCAATGGTGTCGACTCGCAGAGTCCGGTTCTAACGGTTGGAACCGGGGAGACTCAGCGGCTGGCGAGCGAAAACAAGAGGATGGCTAGAAATGTCTAGGTTTTCTGGAGCGGTTGTTGTTTCAACTGGCGAGAAAGCCGGTATCCAACACGAACGGGTGTTCATGCATAAAAGCGGTAGCTTTAAAATCAGCGCACTCAGCCGCACTGTGCAAGGAATTGGATACCGCTACTGCGTGCTTCTGCAACGTAGCGACGGCTGGAGATACGAGCAACGAGAGGAGGTCGGGCCTACGGCCCGGGTGGGACTATCCCTCCTTACGGATAAGACAGCGGATTTCTGCTCCCACACCCATTTTCGATGAAAACCTATTCTGTACCGGGAGTCGCCGTTCGCAAAGGAGTGGGGGATGCCAACGAGGCGAAGACGCTGCCGACTTGTGAAAGGCTTCAGGATGCCCTAAAAGATCTTTCCATAAGGCGAGGTTCGACGGTTGTCGTCCATGCTTTGCCTGCAACTGGAACCTACACCTTCTTGTCGCTGCTTTTGGCAGAACCATCTCGCAAAGGAATATATTCGGCGGTGGTTGGTCTGGGCGACTATAACTTTTCTTTAGCAGCCTATTTAGACGTAGATCTTTCAAAAGTGATAACGATCGATCCGAAGCTAAGGTTTTCGGAGCGTGAACTTGCTCGGGCGGCATTTGCCCTCTTGGACGGCTTTGGAATAGTAGTGATTTCCGGAAAAATTGCTTCCTTGAATTCGCCTAGGTTTAGCGCTAAGGCTAGACAGAAGGGTGCAACTCTGGTGGTTGTTGAAAACAGTTCTTCGCCAAAGGATATTTCCCGCAGGGTCAAGGCAGACCTTCGACTTTTTGTGGGCAGGTCGCCGTGGACGTTGTCGGGTTCCGTCTCTAGCGGAATATTGACAGAGGGAGATATCACGGTGCAAGCCGTAGAGCGCATGGAACACTATCCCAATCGCCGGGCATCGTAGTGGCATGATTTCGCTGTGGAAAGATTTGTCTATCTGGAGCTATCCAACCTACTTGCTATGTGCTACGAGTGGGGGGAGAAGGACGTATGCGCTATTTTGTCAGAGCGTAAAGTGGTCGGGCTTTCTAAGGGGGCATTGGCTGGGGGAGTAGTTCTAGGGATGAGCCAGTCTCAGGCGATGTCCCATCTCCATCATCTCGAGTTTTACCCGAGAGATGTTAAGAAGGAGGCAAAGATTGCGTCAGCAGTTGCTAACGCGCTAGATAGCGTCTCCCCCTATTTCCGCTATTTAGATACGACCTCCGCCTACCTTCCTTATAGGGCGGTGATGAGGTACTTCAAAGAATCGATTGCGCTTATTAGCTCGATAAGGGAAGCTCTGTCGCTGCTCGATATGCCCGGGGGACGGAGATTAGATGACGACGACGTTTTTATCGGTATTGCCGATGGATTGGTGGCCGCTAAGGCTGCCAGCCTTCAGAATCTGGTCATCCCTCATGATGTCAACCAAAGATTCTTGGAGTCTCTTCCCATAACGGTGCTTGGTGATGATGATGTTGTTGAAACGCTAATCCGACTTGGTATTGGTACTGTAGGGGATTTTATTAACATGAACCTTGCCGATATTTCGGCAAGGTTTGGTGTCCGGGGGATTGAACTTTTTGAGACGGCACGTGGGAGTCGTGCAAGTCCACCAGGATGCACCCCTCCTTCTAAGGGGGTCAAGGTGAGTTTTACTGCCGAATTCCCCTTAGTCGGATATGACCAGGTCGTTTTATCGCAGATACCAAAACTTGCTGAAGAAGTTGAGAAACTTCGCAATGCTGGACTAATAGTGACCTCGCTAGAGATTTCAATCTCGGCTTCGAGATCGGACTCGAGAAGGAGTTGGAGCTTATTTTCTGGATTTGACGAAAGATCAATCGCTGACAGAATTATTTGGCAACTTCAGGGGATGGAGGAGCACTTCGAAGGGTCGTCCGGTTGGGACGGAGTAAATGGTTGGCAGGTAGAGTTTCTCGATGTCGTCGATGATGCCGGCATCCAGATGGACCTTTTTGGATCTGCCAAGGCTCCTCCTGGAATGACCATTAGAGCAGCCATGAGGGCGGAGACGATCCTTGGAGTGAACTCGGTCTGTGTTCCTTACGTTGAAAGCGCAAGGTCATTGACCGATACCGTCGGATTTTCCTTCTGGCAGGAGTTTTTGCAGGGATTTTCCTTTCGATTAAAAAATCATCGGGGTGGATCTGGTTTTCATAGCGGACCCGTGAATCAACGGGCCAGTAATTCCCCGTGGCCTGGTTCTATTCCAAATCCTCCGCCAGCTCGGGTTTTTAGAGACCGTCCCATCGTGGAGGTGACTTCGTTGACTGGTGAGGTCGTAAGAGTGAATCGTAGGGGTGGTATGGGTCTGTCTCCTTCGGTGGTGAAATTTCCTTGGGGAAAGCGGGCAATAGAGGATTTTCTAGGACCATGGCTAGTCCATCAAAGGTGGTGGGACGAAGACCAAGAACAACGCTTTGCACGCCTGCTCGTTCTCTTGGGCGACGGAACTGCACATATTTTGCTCACGCATGAAGGCTTATGGTATCTAGAAGCGAGTTATGACTAGCACCCAAGCTCAAAACACCGCTCGCTTCCATAGCGCTGCCAGAAGATCACTCAGATAGGTCCCACCAAATT
>JAKBHQ010000039.1 GCA_021836665.1 Thermoplasmata archaeon | reverse complement strand
GATTGAGCTAGTGGAGAACCTCATTGCAAAGCTCGCACCAAAAGTGACCTTCGTGGTGGTTACCCACAACCTTGCGCAAGCGAGGAGGCTGAGCCATGCTACTGCCTTCTTCTTCCAAGGTAGGCTCGCCGAACATGGGCCAACCAGCCAAGTATTTACCGCTCCTTCTGATCCAGACACGCAGCGCTATGTCTCTGGATCCATTGGATAGGGTGGCTTCACAAATTCAGGTCGTGCAAATAGACTCCAAGACCGTCGGTCGCGGACAAACAAGAACACTTCTACCAATCCGGTAGGGAAATAGGGAGGAATTATCTATATGTCAGCTAGACGCCCAATGGCGCTCGCCGCCATCACCATACTCGGCGCAGGCTTGGCCGCCTGCGGCTCTAGCTCGTCGGCGAGCACTACCACGACGACGAGCCAGGCCACTGGTACAACAGCCGCAACTTCTAGCACAACAGCAGGTCCGACTTTTGCATCGCTCGAGACTCCGCCGACTAGTTCCGTAGCACTACAGGAAACCGGTAGTACACTTCTTTATCCGCTGTTCAACCTATGGGGACCAGCCTATACCAAGCAAAACCCAACCGTCACCATTACGACCGCTGGGACCGGATCTGGAACTGGAATTTCTGATGCATCTTCGGGAACCGTCGACATTGGTGCTTCTGACGCCTACCTTTCGCCTTCCACGGTGAGCCAGACTCCCACTCTGGAGAACATACCGTTGGCTATCTCCGCCCAGATGATCAACTTCAATATCCCCGGCATTACCACGTTGAACCTCTCGGGACCGATACTCTCCAAGATATATCAAGGGAAAATAACCAATTGGAATGACCCACAGATTGCGGCACTGAACCCAGGGGTAAAGCTGCCCAGTCTCACCATTGTTCCACTACATCGCTCCGATGGATCTGGAGATACCTTCATATTCTCTCAGTACCTCTCGAAGAGTGACCCAAATGGCTGGGGTTCAGCGAGTGGTCCCGGATTCGGTACGACTATCGCTTTCCCTGCCGTGCCGGGTGCACTGGCAGAAAATGGCAACGGCGGCATGGTTTCTGGATGCGGCGCCACCAAGGGCTGTGTTGCTTATATCGGGGTATCCTTCCGGTCTGGCACCCAAGCCGCCCATCTTGGTGAAGCCCTACTCAAAAATGCTGCCGGTAACTTTGAGCCGCTCACTGGGACTACAGTGAACGCCGAGGCTTCCTCGCTTGTGTCACAGACACCTCCGAATGAAGCCCTTTCACTAGTTTTCGGTCCAGCAAGTAACGGATATCCGATCATCAACTACGAGTACGCCATCGTCAACACCAAGCAGTCGGATCCCAACAAGGCACAGGCGATTAAGTCAGTGCTGGCCTGGGCTTTGGACCCTCAGTATGGTAACTCTGCCAGCTACCTCAATCAGGTAAACTTCCAGCCGCTGCCAAGCGGGGTTGCCCAGCTTTCACTGGCGCAGATTGCAAAAATAGGTTCATAGATAGTAAAGCAGAGCGGTCCGGAACTGAGCGCGTACCGGGCCGCTCTCTCTTTTTGACCGCTTTTTTGATAGCGCTTTTTTGATAGCGCTTTTTTGATAGCGCTTTTTTGATAGCGCTTTTTTGATAGCGCTTTTTTGATATTGTCGAAACGCCCGGCAACCCGGAAGCGACCACACTAGGTTGCGTCAGTATCCGGCCCAATGACATTTCCTGGAGTCACATTTGAGTTCCACCGCCATTTTCTCTGAGGGTTCCATCCCGAAAGAAGCAAACTATCGCAAACCCAAGATGAAAAATAGCTCCTTTTGGGGGCTAAGGGCCGTTTCCATCGTGGCTGCGGTCATTCCGCTCGCAGCGCTACTGACGATAGTGGCGGTACTACTTTCGGAATCCTTACCTGCGATCAGACTAAATGGTGCTTCATTTTTTACAAGATTTGCCTGGCAGCCCGGAGGAACCTACTCGCTTCCGATAAAAACCGACGGAATACTCCATCCAGTTGGCTCTACCTTTGGCATCTGGCCACTGTTAGCAGGAACACTAGAGTCGTCAGCAATCGCACTACTAATCGCAATTCCGGTCTCGATTGGAGCCGCCTTGGCGGTGGTCAAAAAACTTCCCAAGGGACTTTCTAAGGGTGTCGGTTTCTTCCTTGAGATCCTCACCGGGATCCCGAGCGTGGTATATGGGCTTTGGGGGGTAATGACCTTGGGTCCAACACTGTCACGAGACGTCTTTCCCTTAATAGCCAGGGCTGCACCGTCTTTTTTTGGTTTCAACTTTCTAAAGGGCAACGTCGGGCATGGAGAAGGGCTCGTCACGGCGGGGATAATTCTCGCCATCATGGTTACACCGATAATATCCGCCACGACTAGAGACCTGTTAAGACAGGTACCGCCTCTCACCGAAGAGGGAGGAAAGGCACTCGGCATGACCGATTGGGAGACGACCAAAAAAATCACTCTCCCATGGGTGAGCAAAGGGGTGATCGGTGCGTGCATATTGGGTCTCGCAAGGGCACTCGGAGAGACCATGGCCGTTGCGATGGTCTCGGGTTCAGTCTTAGGAACAATACCAACCAACCTCTATTCGACATTCACCACGATTGCGGCGACCATCGTCTCACAACTCGATTCGGCGTTGACCGATGGAACGGGCTTTTATGTCAAGACCCTCGCTGAAACTGCCTTGGTTCTCATGGTCATAGCCCTGCTCACTAACGTAGCTGCAAGGCTGTTGGTGAGAAGGGTTGCTTCCGCCGGACTCCCCGTAGGGCGAGGTGTCTAAGTTGCCCGAGTTGTCAAAGCAGCAGAGTCAGAGCGAGGAAGCGACTTTTGAGAACCTGTCAAAGCTAATTGAACTGCAGGGTAAACAAAGCGACGGTAGACGGAAGTTAAAGGCCAAGATTGTGTGGTCGCTTGGCTACTTCACCCTGTTGCTAGTGATCACGCCCGCCATCCTCATCGTCGGCCATGTCATTTTGCAGGCGCTTCCACACTTTCAATTCTCGGTCCTCACCACCAGCACTACCGGGCTTGGTGGTGGCCTCAAAAATGAAATAGCCGGAACCTTGGTGATTGTGGTTGGCGTGCTTGTAATAGCAGGTGGCCTGGGCATCCTAGCCGGAATCTATCTATCGAGCTACGCCAAGAGCAAGGCCGGGAACTTCCTAAGGGCGTCGTCTGAGGTACTGGCGGGCATCCCGTCGATCGTCTTTGGATACGTAGGCTACATAGCGCTGGTAGTCCACTTTCACTGGGGCTTTTCACTCGGTGCGGGCCTAATAACCCTTTCACTTATGGTCGTCCCCTATGTGTCAAAGACAACCGAAGTGGCACTAAGGCAGGTACCTTCGAGTTACAGCGAAGGCGGCGAGGCACTGGGACTATCCGAGGGTTACATACTTAGACGTATTACGCTTAAAAGCGCACTTCCCGGGGTGGTGACCGGAATA
>JAKBHQ010000451.1 GCA_021836665.1 Thermoplasmata archaeon | reverse complement strand
CCTTTTGAAGTTGGTTTTGAAATTGCCGGTGGGGAGGGTGTGAAAGAGGCGATATTGAGTTCGCTAGGTGCTGGATTCCTTTCTTCAAGGGCGGTGAGGCGAGATATCGACGAAGGCAGATTGACACTCTTGGAAGTGGAAGGGCTTCCCCCGATTACCAGAGGGTACCGAGTTGCCTTTCATCCAGGAACTCTTTCGATACCGGCCCGTAACTTCTTGGCTCTTCTCGGACACGACGACGTCGAATAGCCCGAGGGTTGCCGAGACGCCCTAGCAACTCCTAGGCGATGGTTGTCGGTCAGATCCTCTATCCTCTTCAAGGTGGTTAGCATCCGGACTGGCATAGATATCTTGGAGGTGCACAGGATGAAGGAATCGATCCTGCGGACCCCGAGACTGAGGGAGCGACTGTTTTTTGAATCCGAGATCTCCTTCGCCTATGCCCGAGAAAATCCCTATGGAGCGCTAGCCGCACGCTTTTGCGCCAAAGAGGCGGCCATGAAGGCCCTTGGCAAAGGTATGCGTGGCGCCCGTTTTAGGGAAATAGAGGTAATTAGGCTCCCATCGGGTGAGCCGACACTTCGCTTTTTCGGAGGTGCAATGGAGACCTTTTTGGAACTTGGAGTAGTTTCCCTTTCGGTCTCGATGTCCCATAGTGAGACTATTGCTAGCGCTTTTTGTGCATTCGTCATCGACGAGGAAGTTAAGCCAAGATCATGATCCTTCGATCCCAACCTATGGCTAAAGGCGGGACGGCCGGATTGAAAATAGCTGGAGGCAGAAGTTGATTCCGATAGTGAACTCAAATCAGGTTGCGATCTTCGACAATGAGTTGGCAAAGACCCATGGAGTAGACGCAATCATCAATCGTGTCGGATTTTCGGTTGCGAGGAGAATCGAGAAAAGATTCGGTGGCTCGCTTTATGGCAGAAGAATTGTAGTTCTTGCCGGTCCGGGAAACAATGGTAAAGATGGGTTAGCAGCCGCAAAGCACCTGATAGGACTTGGTGCGAAGGTAAGGATTTTTGACTTTGCTGAGTTGATCGAGAGGAATCTTGACCTTAGCGATCTCCGCGAAGTGGATCTGGTTGTAGACGCGATATTCGGATCTGGTCTTTCCCGGGATTTTAATCCTCCCCGGCTGCCGAAGGGACTTCCGATATTGGCGATAGACATCCTTTCTGGGTTGGACTCGGACTCCGGCTTGAGGAGGGGTGGATCACTAGTTGCCCTCGAGACGGTTGTGATTGGGGCCCTTAAGCCAGGACATATCCAGAACGACGGGATGCGAATTTCGGGTCAAATTTCTCTGGTGCTCAGGGACATTTACGGTGGTTCGAATGAGATCTTTAAGAGTCAGAATGAGCCAGAATGTCACCTCTTTGAGGAGACCGACCTCAAGGATCTTATCCCAGTCGGCAGCCACGAGGGGCACAAGTGGAGGAGGGCGGTGATGGTCGTAGCCGGTTCGGATTCGATGGCCGGATCGGCAACCATGGTGGCTTCTGGCATCCAGCAAGCCGGCAGTGGAATGGTGGTTCTGCATACCGAGGCGAAGAGCCTGCAGCAGCTTCCCTCACAGTATGTTGTTCGGTCGATCGAGAGAATGTGGGCGCCACCGCTGCTCGACCAGCTCCCTCGTTTTGGGGCTGCTGTCATCGGACCAGGCATCGGAGAGTCGCTGCAGATTTCCAACATGGTGAGAAGGTTTGTCGCTGGAGCGGATCGTCCGGTTGTGATCGACGCAGATGGGATTAAAGCCTTCACCTCGGCGAGCCAGCTAAAAGCCTCGGTCGTGGCGAATAGGAGACCAGTCGTCATTACTCCTCATATAGGAGAGTTCAATTACCTCGGCAAACCCGATGGCATCAAGGTCGCCGAAGATAGCGATCTTGTAGCTGCGGTTAGGACTATGGCGAAAGCGACGTCGGCAATTGTGATGCTTAAAGGTTCGCCGACAGTTGTCGCCGACCCTGGCGGACGGGTAGTCGTCGTTGCGGAGGGAAATTCGCTGCTAGCTTTTGCTGGATCCGGGGACGTTCTATCGGGGATCGTTGGTAGCTTCTTGTCGGCGGGGATGGATCCGGTGGATGCAGCGGCCGCAGCGGCATTTGTACATGCGAGGGCGGCACGCCTTTCCGGCGGCTTTTCAACCTCGCCCGAAGGGTTGATTCGGGAGGTTCCAAGGGCGATCGAGGGGCTAAACCAGAAGTGGCATCTCGACCAGTCGGCTTATCGAATCATATGAAGCTCTTTTTTTGTGTAACGGTCTAATCTGTCGCTAGCCTGTTGGTTTGAAGGCGCTGATGTAAACCAGTTATAGATGGAGGCGACGTGGAGGCTCTGAGCCGGTCGGCGTGGGCCGAGGTGGACTTGGATGCGCTCTATCACAACGCTAGGGCGGTAGTCCGGATCGTGGCCCCGAGCGAACTCTGTGCTGTTGTGAAGGCTAACTCATACGGTCACGAGGCTACAGAAGTTGCTAAGACCGCGATTTTGGCCGGAGCGAGTTGGTTGGCGGTTGCGACAATCGAAGAGGGCATCTCCCTGAGGGACGGTGGGATTAAAGTTCCGATACTCCTGCTCGTAGAGCCGCAGCGACAGTATGTTGAAGCCGCACTTAGATCGGGCCTAACGATTTCAGTGGACCACCCAGCACTAGCGTGGGAAATAGCGGAAGCCAGGGAGCGCATCTGGGGAGACGAATCCACGGAAATATCGATCCACATTCACCTCGATACCGGGATGGCGAGAGCGGGGTCCTCCCTCGAAGAAGCGGTCGAGATTGCGAAGATAGCGCGCTTTTCCAAGTTGACCGTGGGGGGGCTGTGGAGCCACCTGGCAGTAGCGGATGATGCAAGGGGTAGAAGTTTTACCCTTGAGCAACTAAAACGTTTTGAGGCGGCGAGACTTGCACTCGCCGCAGTGGGGTGTTACCCCGCGCTTTCCCACATTGCTAATTCAGCCGGTGCGATCTCGTACCCATCTTCAAGGTATGACATGGTTCGAGTTGGCATAGAGCTTTACGGCTACCCCCCGTCTGCGCAGGTTCCAATGCCGGGTCTGCGTCCCGTCATGTCCCTCAAAGCCCGCGTTGCTCACCTTAGGCGGATACCTATCGGTGAAGCGGTTTCTTACGGACTAAAGAGACACGTAATCGTAGACTCGACTATTGCTACCGTTCCGATAGGTTATGCCGATGGGGTCCCCAGGGCACTTTTTGATGCGCAAGGTGAAGTGCTAATTAGGGGTAGGCGTTATCCGCTGGCGGGGGTCATCACAATGGACCAACTTATGGTTGATCTCGGAGAGGAATCTGACGTGGCCCTCGGCGATGAGGTAGTTCTGCTGGGCCGACAAGGCCGGGAATTTATTGGCGCCGATGAGTGGGCGGAAAAGCTCGCAACTATCCCCTATGAGGTGATCGCAAGGATCGGCAACAGGGTG
>JAKBHQ010000102.1 GCA_021836665.1 Thermoplasmata archaeon | reverse complement strand
CTCATTCATGAAGGCTTCTATGGTGGCCAGTTCTTCCGGTGTGAGCATGTCATGTGAAGATTAACACACCCCTGGAGAAATTAAAAGGACCATTTGGCGCATTTTAGAATGTGATGTGAATAATCCCGGTAGTCATTCCCGATAAAGGCCGTTATCGGATCCTGCACAACCAAATTGACCTGCTTCTGTCTGCCGCATTGAGCGGAAGGAGCGACTTAATAATAGCGAGAGCGAAGTATCCGCTTGGTCAGGAATCAAATTAGATAACCATCTGGGATACGGTATTCGCCAAACTAATTCCAGGTCAGACGTAACTGATTTATGCTGGCCCCGGCCGAGTTCCGAGGGAGAGCCGACAAAATTCGCTGGACGGTATACCTTGGCCTCTCCCGAAGTTCATCCGGTGAGAGCGGCCATTGCTGAGGCGAACTGGTTTGCGTGTTCCTCGGAAATTAGTAGGGTTCGAAGTCGTGCGCTACGTTGCAGGTACACAAAGTCTTCGCCGGAAAGTTCAAAATGCCGAACCACTTCAACGTCTACAATGGAATAGATCATTGCTTAGAGCCGAGCCATCCGCTACTGTAGGTCTATTGCAATAGTGAAAGACGTCGGATGATCACCTTCGAGGTAGGAACCCTAGAAGGAGAGTCAGGCGGGAGTCGCTGGTAGTGTTCCACCCTCCCGCTTAGCAGGCGCACCTTACGATCCAGGAAGGATAAGGAAGTAACTGGCTCTCGACGTCATTCAGTAAGACTCAAGGAGAAGCAAAGTGTCCGACAGTGACGGCGACAATATGTGTCCAGTGGTTCATACCGCTCTAGGAAGTAAGTCGAATCGGGACTGGTGGCCCAACCAACTGAATATCGATATCCTGCACCAGCACTCTCCCCTATCCAATCCTTTGGGCAAGAACTTCAACTACAAGGAGCATTTTAAGACTCTTGATGTCGAGGAGTTGAAGCGGGATTTGATTAAGCTTATGACGACGTCTCAGGATTGGTGGCCCGCCGACTTCGGGCACTATGGGCCGCTTTTTATTCGTATGGCGTGGCATAGTGCTGGCACATATAGGATCGCGGACGGTCGAGGTGGGGGTGGTACGGGCAATCAGCGCTTTGCCCCCATTAACAGCTGGCCCGATAATGCCAATCTAGACAAAGCACGCAGGTTACTGTGGCCGATCAAACAGAAGTATGGACTGAAGATCTCATGGGCTGACCTCATCATCTTTGCCGGCAACGTTGCGCTTGAGTCGATGGGTTTCAAGACCTTTGGCTTCGGTTTCGGTCGGGTAGATATTTGGGAGCCCGAGAAAGATGCCAACTGGGGACCCGAGGACACCTGGCTCGGCGACGAACGCTATAGCGGAGATCGGGAGCTTGCCAAGCCATTTGGAGCGGTCCAGATGGGCCTAATCTACGTCAATCCTGAGGGTCCGAACGGTAATCCTGATCCACTCGCCGCGGCGAAAGACATCCGAGAGACCTTTGCCCGGATGGCCATGAACGACGAGGAAACTCTTGCGTTGATCGCCGGTGGGCACACCTTCGGTAAGTTCCACGGCGCAGTTGATCCGGACAATTACCTCGGACCTGAACCCGAGGGAGCTCCACTTGAGGAGCAGGGACTGGGTTGGAAGAACACATTTGGATCCGGGAAAGGCGACGACACCTACACTAGCGGAGTTGAGGGCATATGGACCAAAAACCCTGTGCAATGGGACAATGGTTTCCTTGACAATCTCTTCAACTATGAGTGGGAGCTGACAACGAGCCCAGCGGGAGCGAAGCAGTGGAAGCCAAAGGATCCTGAAGCGCAAGGGACCGTTCCAGATGCTCATGATCCCTCAAAACGGCATGCACCGACCATGCTCACCACGGACATCGCCCTGAAGGTTGATCCCATATACCGACCTATTGCGAAGCGTTTTCAGGAGAACCCAGAAGCGTTTGCTCAAGCGTTTGCAAAGGCTTGGTATAAGCTGATTCATCGCGACATGGGCCCGCTTTCACATTACCTTGGCCCACTTGTACCGTCAGAGCCACAACTTTGGCAAGATCCCGTGCCACACCTTGGCCACGAACTTGTTACCGAGGAGGATATCGTCACCCTCAAGAGGGAAATCCTGGCATCAGGACTGTCGATTCCCGAGCTGGTTTCGACCGCATGGGCTTCGGCGGCAACTTTTAGGGCTACCGATATGCGGGGAGGGGCCAATGGGGCCAGGATCCGGCTCGCGCCTCAGAAGGATTGGGACGTCAACAACCCCAATACCTTAGCAGAAGTACTGCGGAAACTCACTGCCATACAGGAGGAGTTCAATAGATCGCAGGCTAGTGGAAAGAGGGTATCACTTGCCGATCTTATCGTGCTTGGCGGGTGCGCCGCAATTGAGCAAGCAGCTGCCCGTGCCGGACATGTTGTCAGAGTGCCATTTAGTCCGGGCCGCACCGATGCTTCTCAGGAACAAACCGACGTCGAGTCCTTTGCCGTGCTAGAACCGAACGCGGACGGATTTCGCAACTACATTCGCATCGGAGAGAAGTTACCACCGGAGCACCTACTGCTAGATCGAGCTTTCCTGTTGACGTTGACCGCACCGGAGATGACGGTCCTCATCGGCGGCTTGCGTTCCCTACTTGCCAACTACGACCAGTCACTAACTGGTGTTTTCACTGACCGCCCAGGGACTTTGACCAACGACTTCTTCGTGAATCTCCTTGACATGAGGACTGAGTGGAAGTTGTCATCGCTCTCCGACCACCTATATGAAGGGCGTGACCGCGCAACGGGCGACCTCAGGTGGACCGGTAGTGCAGTTGACCTCGTATTTGGGTCAAACTCCCAACTCCGAGCGATCTCGGAAGTCTACGCTTGCGCCGATTCAAAAGAGATGTTTGTGGGTGACTTCGTGGCTGCCTGGACCAAGGTCATGAATCTTGATCGTTTTGACCTCGACTGAACATAAGTCATCAGTCAGTTGTTCATGGTGGACTTCGATCCATCGTGATCGGAAATGAGTTTGTCACTTTTGCATGCCAGCTAGCGGTACTTTCCTTGCTAAGTAGATCATCCTCCTCAACAGCCCTGCTCAGAATGGGTAGATGGTAACTTTTGGCCATTAATGGTTTAACAAGCGTCTGGGCATCGACTTTGGCTTCAAATCTCTCCCTAAAACTGACCAAAAAAGCAATCAAATCTCGCCTGTAAGGGTAGGGAGGCTTCACATCCATTCGAATCCGACCAAGCAGCTCTTCAGCATGCTGAAAAAACACATTTGCTAACAGAAGATAGTGCTAACAGAAGAGAGTTCTAACAGAAGAGCCCTAGCTATCAGGTTAGTTGTCGCTACAGTCGGCGGTGCCCCGTTAGAGATCATCAAGCAGTACGTGGCCAATCAGCGCAACGTTTGAGCGCAGGTCTCAGGGCTTCGCCCTGGTGGGGCTCTACATCCCCA
>JAKBHQ010000470.1 GCA_021836665.1 Thermoplasmata archaeon | reverse complement strand
ATATGCAGCCCTAGAAATTCCGACAGCCTGCGCACCCACCACCGGCCTCGATGCCTCGAAGGTCGCCATTGCGGCCTGAGAGGATGCTTTCTTACCTTCACGCACCCTGGCCAACCTCTCATCGAGCTTCTCTTTGCCCCCCAGCAGGCAAGAACCAGGGACCTTGACGTCTTCAAGTATGACCTCGGCGGTATGTGAAGCCCTGATTCCCATCTTTTTAAACTTTTGCCCTTGCGAAAGACCTGGGGTGTTGGGAGGAATAACAAAACTAGCCTGTCCCCTCGAACCCAACTCTGGATCCACACTCGCAACTACAACATGGATGTCAGATATACCACCATTCGTAATCCAGGTCTTGGTTCCATTCAGCGTCCAAGTATCACTCTTGTCGTCATAGGTCGCCCGGGTCCGAAGGGAGCTTACGTCTGACCCCGCGTCAGGCTCCGTTACGGCAAATGCCGCAACCTTAGGCGACTCGGGGGTACCAAAACATTGCGGAATCCACTCGCCTATCTGTTCTGGCGTTCCGTTGGCAAAGATGCCAGTTACCGCAAGGATTGTGCCGAAGATCGAAAGCCCAATTCCGGCGTCACCCCACGCCATCTCCTCACTCACCAGCGCCATCAATAGCCCCGACTTATCGGCAAAAGCGTTAGCGATGAAGTCGAAGGAGTACAAACCGATCTTTGCAGCCTCTTCGATGAGGGGCCAAGGGGTCTCCTCCCTCTCGTCCCATTCGTGAGCCGCCGGCCTGACCACATTCTCTGCAAACTCATGTACCCACTTTTGGATCTGTATTTGATCCTCATTGAGTGCCAGGGAAAACTCGGCCATTGCGCCCCGCCTTTCGATAAGCGTCCGAAAAATCTCCTGTCATATTACCATCTAGTAACATAACGTGGCCTATTTCCAGAAGTAATTCCGAAACTTAAATTTTGTCGGGCCAGATTGCCCCGGTGGACCGTAGAGACTAGGCCCTCTTGAACCTGAAACCCGATTCAGAATCTTCAACGACGTAGCCGAGCCGGAGGATCTCATCCCGGTATCGGTCGGCGGCCGCAAAATCCCTATCGGCACGGGCTGCTTTGCGCTGTTTCGCCAGCACCATCACCTCTTCGGGAACTTCGAGCCTGTCTTGGACCACTATTCCCAATGTCGATAACAACAAAAGGGCCGCCTTAGCGTTTGAAACCGCCTCTTCGACATGGCCGCGATCCTGGGCAAAATTTGCCCTGGTAATGGCTTCAAAGACCCGCGACAGTCCGACCGGCGAGTTCAGGTCTTCATCCATGGCGTCATTAAATCCGTCTATCACCACTTTATTGAGAACTACATCGGATCTTTGAGTGACCACGTCGGCGAATCTGCGAGCAAATGCGTCTATTCGCTCGAGGGACCTCGAAGCGTCCTGAAGGATCTCAGCGGTAACCTCCAATGGCGACCTATAGTGAGATCGAGCGACCAACAGCCGATACGCCCTCGGGTCGGTCGAGTCCAGCAACTCCTTCAAGGTGGTGAAATTCCCGAGACTCTTTGACATCTTTTCATCGCCGACCATAACAAAACCGTTATGCATCCAGTGCCGAGCGAAGCTCCGATGCATCGCAACCGCCTGGGCCCTCTCATTTTCGTGATGTGGGAATGCGAGGTCCATACCACCGCCATGGAGGTCGAAACCCTCTCCGAGTATCCCTAGGGCCATGGCCACGCACTCGGTATGCCAACCTGGCCGCCCGAAGCCAAATGGAGAATTCCATCCCCACTCCTCTTCCGAGGTCCTCTTCCACAAGGCAAAGTCAAGCGGGGACTTCTTCTGCTCGTCTACCTCAACCCGGGCTCCGCTCCTGAGTTCCGCAAGGTTTTGCCTCGCCAAAAGGCCATACCCATCGACCTTCGCCACCTCTAGGTAGATACCGTCACTCGTCTCGTAGGCCGCCCCACTAGCGACCATTCCGGCCACCATCTCGAGCATCTGATCTATCCAGTCAGTAGCGTGTGGCGTCTCGTCGGGCCTCTGTACAGCCAGCCTCTCCATCAGATCCCACCAGACCTCCTCGTAGTTCTTTGCGAGATCCTCCGGCTTTATCTGAAGTTCACCCGCTCGGGCGATAATCTTGTCGTCGACGTCGGTGATGTTAGACACAAAACGAACCTCAAATCCCCGATACCTCAGATACCGCCTGAGGATGTCATAGACCAAGGTGAAACGACCATGCCCTAAGTGCGGCTCGTCGTAAACCGTTGGACCGCAGACGTACATTGAAAACTGCCCCTCGACTCTGGGGGCTATTTCAACTATCTCTGAAGACTGGGTATCAAAAAGGCGAGGCATAGCTAGTCGATTCTAGTTGACCAACCGAAAATAGAAGTTCTTCTAGCTATGAAGCTCGTAACTGAACTAACCTCCCCTCTTCTGTCGGGAGGGCGCCCCTGGAGGTCAAAGAGCCCAAAGGTCGGCGGTCGGCATGGGCCAGGAGACCCAAAGTGGTTCTGGCTTTGTCACCGCAGGTCGAGGCCATAGAATTGCAATCCACTCAGCCATAAGCACTTATGGCAACTACTCTCTAATGAAAAGATTTTGCAAGCAACTGTCAGTAACCCAACGACGGTAGTTCGGCAGATCCTAGGGGCACTTAAACCTAGTTACCCTGGACCGAAGCTGAACAGACGAGTAGAGCAATGAGGAGGTGAACTAGTGTCTATGCGGAACGAAGTGAAGAGGACCCATCAGCCGACTTATTGGCCGGTCTATCGGCCGAGTAGTGGCGTGCAAAATTCATCGACCTACAACTCAATCCAGAGTAATGTTCCGAGGCTCGACAGAGCTAATCCGACCGTTGCAATACCAACTGGTCGGCGGGATGCTGTGGGTAATCAACTACTCCTACAGGGTCAACTATTCAAGACAGATTTCTCCGATGAATCGAAATCCCCAGTTCCCTTCCACCTCCGAATCAAAAATGCGACGTTATCTGCTAAAAGGACCGTAAGGGATATTGACGATTATGAGCTTCCTTTAAATACACGGTTCGTACCCCTTACCCAGCGGCCCCGACCCTCCCTGCGGTGGCGTAATCACAGCCACATAGTGTCGGTATGCAGGCGGCTAAGCAGAGTCGAAGAA
Source organism: Thermoplasmata archaeon (assembly GCA_021836665.1). The sequence continues at coordinate 341 of JAKBHQ010000470.1, read as the reverse complement.
CGGCCAGCAGACCTCGTAGGCGAGCCAGCCGCCGACCCATTTGATCACCGGTTCCTAATTGAGGCCCATCTTTCAGGGGTCAGACCCTGCTGGAAATCCCTCCACGGATCTCACCATCGCCGAAAGTGCCATCGCCGGAAATACCAATGCGGAAAGCACCGTGTAACAAGTGGCCATCTAGACCAAGGCAATCCTCTACTTTGCCCAGCGGCGAGCCTCCACCAGAGCGTAGGAAGTAGTTTGTCTGCACAATGCCAGCCGTATCTTTGGGATCCAAACGCCACCGTCCATCAGGAGATAGTGGACTCTGATCCTTTGAGAATCGAAGGGTCAGAGACACG
>JAKBHQ010000453.1 GCA_021836665.1 Thermoplasmata archaeon | reverse complement strand
GAAACCATGGAAGCAGAGTCCGCTTTTGTCAAAAAGTGCGCCAAAGACGGGGTGTTGGTTAAAGACGAAGCGGGATTCGTGGTTAATGCCCTACTATTCCCGTACCTCAATAGCGCCGTAAAGCTCCTCGAGCGAGGGGTTGCAACCGCCGAAGAGATCGATAGGTCTATGAAGCTGGGTTGTGGGTTCCCTATGGGTCCGCTAGCTCTTTTGGATCTGGTTGGCCTAGACACATCCGTTGCAATTTTGGACGCGCTTTATAGGGAGTTCGGAGATGTAGCAACCCTAGCCGCCCCAACGCTCAGGAGGAAGTTGGCAGCTGGTCAACTCGGGAAAAAGACCAAACGCGGTTTCTACGACTACCATTAGTCAAGGCTTTCGCCCGTAGAACGATCGGTGTTGTGCGGGCGACTTGATACTGCTAAAGGATGGTCTTGGCCATGTCTGATTTGGGCGACCAAGTGAAAAGTGTTAGGTTCAACGAACCCGACGCCCCGTGGGTTATGAGGACGTATTCTGGTCATTCGAGCGCTAAGGCGTCGAATCAGCTATACAGATTGAACCTCGAGAAGGGTCAGACTGGGCTATCAATCGCCTTTGACCTGCCGACACAGATTGGATTTGATCCAGATGACCCGCAGGCTCGGGGCGAGGTTGGCAAGGTCGGAGTCCCGATAGTACACCTTGGGGACATGGAGGAACTTTTCGACAATATCCCGATCGAAAAGATGAATACCTCGATGACGATCAACGCTACGGCGGCCTGGCTTCTCGGCCTGTACATTGCTTTGGCCAGAAAGAGGGGGCTCGATGAGCGGACGCTATCTGGAACGACCCAGAACGACATTATTAAGGAGTATCTCTCTAGAGGTACGTTCATATTTCCGCCAGAGGCCTCCAAGAGGCTGATAGTCGACACGATCACCTACACAGTCGGCAAGGTTCCAAAGTGGAATCCAATTAATATCTGTTCTTACCATCTCCAAGAAGCCGGGGCCACCCCGATACAGGAGGTTGCCTACGCGCTAGCTACGGCGGTAGGGGTCCTAGACGCGGTGAAGGAGTCAAATAGGATCCCAGAGTCGGAGTTTCCATTAGTCGTCGGGAGAATTTCTTTCTTTGTCAATGCCGGCATCCGATTTATTGAGGAAAATGCCAAGATGCGGGCATTCAAGATGATGTGGGATCAGATCTGCCAAGATCGCTACCAGGTTACCGACGAGAAGTTGAGGCGATTCCGCTATGGGGTTCAGGTCAACTCGCTCGGTCTCACGGAACAGCAGCCAGAGAATAACGTGCCGAGGATCGTTCTGGAATCCTTGGGCGTGCTACTTTCTCGTGACTCTAGAGCTAGAGCGCTGCAACTACCGGCCTGGAATGAGGCGCTCGGGCTTCCAAGACCATGGGACCAGCAGTGGTCACTGAGGATACAGCAGATCTTGGCCCTTGAGACGGATTTGCTGGACTATCCGGACATATTTGACGGATCTATTGTCATGGATTCGTTGGTGAAGGAGATCGTCCAAGGAGCTACGGTTGAACTCGAGGAGATTCTCTCAGCAGGGGGGGTCTTCTTGTTCATTGACGAACTCAAATCGAGACTGGTTGGGAGCCAGTCCGAGAGGACTTCAAAGATCGAGAAGGGTGAGCTTGCCGTAGTCGGCGTCAACAGGTTCGTCAATACCGAACCATCTCCGCTTAGTGAGTCAAAACTTGGAACCCACCTAGTGGTCGATCCGAAGGTCGAAGCGGAGGTGGTCGAAGCAACAAGGGCCTGGCGACTCAAGAGAAATTCCGACGAAGTCGAGGACAAATTGGAAGCCCTGAAGACCGCCGCAAAGTCTGACGGCAACTTAATGGAGGCGACGATTCAGCTCGCATTGGTCGGGGGAACTACGGGCGAGTGGGCGCGAGCGTTGAGAGAGGTATTCGGCGAATACCGAGCACCTACTGGAGTGAGCGGCGGCTATGGCAAGCGGGAAGTGATCCTGCGGGACGTCGCTAACTTGGCCCGCTCCTTGGCCGGCGGTCCTCCTAGGCTGCTAGTCGCAAAGCCTGGCCTAGACGGTCACTCCAACGGGGCGGAGCAGATAGCCGTAGCGGCCAGGGACGCTGGATTTGAAGTGATTTACCAAGGAATTCGCCTGACCCCGCAGCAGATAGCCGTAGCGGCACGTGATGAAGATGTGGATCTCGTCGGGATATCCATCCTTTCGGGTTCGCACTTGGACCTCGTACCGCAAATTATTACTGAACTGGCCGAGCAGGGTTCGGAAGCATTGGTCGTCGTCGGTGGAATCATTCCCGAGGCGGACCAAAAGGTGCTTATCGAGGCGGGAGTCGCTCGGATTTATACGCCAAAAGACTTTGAGATTTCGCAGATTATGCATGATTTGCTTGAATTGACGGTCACGCAAAGGGGTCGAATCAGTAATGTCTAAAAGCTAGACCTAGACTCGGATCAATGTTTTTTCGGAGACTGCCGATAAGAGTGTGATGGGGAAAAGGAGATATACCGTAGGAGGGCTTTTGGCGGCCAGTGGCGCCATGGCTATTCTCGGTGCAGTCGCAGGGCAGACTCTGCTGCTACTCGGGGCATGGTTGTGCTCTATCTTCGCAGTAGTTGTATTGTTGGTGACAGATTTCCAGGTCAGAAGGGACCACGATGAGGCCGCTAGGGGTTTGCAGCATACGTCTTTGGCGTCAGATTCTGGGCAGCCGGCCGTGATGGATCCCGTTACAGGCCTACAGAATGACGAGTTCTTCAACGCCGTTCTAATTCCTAAAGTTGCCACGGCGAGGCGGAGACTCTGGCCGGTCACCGTAGTTTTGATCCGGCTTAGCTTCGATAATTCGATACAAGGTCAAATCGACAACGACCAACTCATCGTGAAATTCGCGGTACTTTTGAGCCGGACGGTTAGGGAAGCGGACATCGTATGTCGGCTTTCGAACCTAGTTTTCGGTTTGATCCTTGACGATACGGACGAGGATGGGGGTGCGTGGACCGCCGAACGGATCCAGATAGCGCAATCCAAATATGGAGATGACAGGATCGCCAAGGTCTCGGCGGGAGTGGCAAGCTACCCGACTCATGGGATGGATCCTGCGACGATACTTTCCAAGGCGACGGAGGCCATGGATAAGGCCGTTACTAACTTGGCCCTTCCGGGACTTGGGCTCGTCATAGTTGCCCCTCAGGGTCCGAACGACTAGCACAAAGGCAAAGAACTCGGGTTTCAGGGCTTCTTCGATGTAACTAAGCGTTGACCTTCGAGCCAGGGACCTTTAACCAAACTGTCGTGACATGAGCCTGATGTTAATGAATGGTCTCTGGCTGAGCCAAGTATTAACGAATCTGCGAGGGCCTTGGTCTCTCGTAGCTGGGGGACAGACCCCACCACCGAGCAGAAAATCTCCAAGTCGTCGGGTCGATCTTAGGACCGACTGGTTCCTCGACACTTCTAGAAAAAGCGATCATG
>JAKBHQ010000354.1 GCA_021836665.1 Thermoplasmata archaeon | reverse complement strand
TACAAAAGTAACCAAGGAGGTTCTCGACGCCACCACTTCTCTTAAGGTGGTCGGCAGGGCAGGAATTGGTCTCGACAACGTGGACGTTCCATATGCCACCAAGCGCGGCGTAATGGTGGTGAACGCTCCCCAGTCCAACATACTTTCTGCGGCGGAGCATACCTTGGCGCTTCTACTATCGCAGGCGCGCAATATCCCACAAGCCCACACGGCCCTGGTGAACGGAAAGTGGGAAAGGTCTAAATGGGAGGGTGTCGAACTTTACGGAAAGGTCCTCGGCGTCGTCGGACTCGGAAAGATCGGTGCATTAGTAGCGCAGCGAGCACTCGCCTTTGGCATGCGCTTAGTGGCTTACGACCCCTACGTATCCCAGGAGAAGGCCAAGAAGATGGGGGTAGAGCTGATGGGGCTCGACGAACTCATTGCCGAGGCCGACTTCGTGACTATCCATCTTCCGAAGAATAAGGAAACCTCAGGTCTGATCAATAAGGACCTGCTTTCCAAGGCCAAGCCATCCTTACGCATCGTCAACGCAGCCCGGGGGGGGATAGTGGATGAAGCCGCACTCGCCGAAGCGATCCAGGACGGAACTATAGCTGGAGCCGCACTAGACGTATTCTCTTCCGAGCCGATGACTGAATCTCCTTTGTTCAAGATATCCTCGGTCGTTGTCACTCCTCACCTCGGTGCATCTACGACTGAGGCTCAGGACAAGGCCGGCGTGACCATTGCCGAACAGCTTCTCCTGGCCTTCGCTGGCGACTTTGTTCCATTTGCGGTCAACGTCGATGCGGCCGAAGCGTCGGAGTCTTCGAAACCATTTTTGTCCATCGCCGAATCTTTGGGGAGATTCTTAGCGTCGATGTCAGGTGGACTCCCATCGGTGTTGGAAATTGAGTATCAGGGACCTATCGCAGAAGACGACACCCGCCTGCTCACGCTCTCGGCTCTAAAGGGAGTCTTTTCCGAAGCGACCGACGACCCAGTATCCTTCGTCAATGCCCCACAACTCGCACAGGAGAGGGGTCTCGAAGTTCGAGAGACGACAAGCCCTACATCGAGAGATTTCGTGTCTCTAATGACCTTGAAGAGCAAGGAGCATGAGGTAGCTGGGACAATAACCGGGATAAAGGGCGAGCCCCGAATTGTGAGGGTCGATGGCCATCCCGTCGAAATTCCACCGGCAACATACATGCTGGTAGTCCGAAACGACGACAAGCCAGGCAAGATTGGTGTAGTTGGAACGATCATAGGCGAAGCCGGCATCTCGATCTCCTCGATGGCTGTAAGCCCTTCGAATGATGACGGTTCAGCTTTAATGGTTATCTCCTTAAATGAGGAAATTCCACAGCAATCGGTCCAGAAGATAGCCAATACGCCGGGAATTATCTATGCCAAAGCGGTCACCTGCAACCATCAGTCCTGAGCAACGCTCAGAATGCCATAAGAAACCTTGACCGTATCAGGTTCATGCCGTGTGCACTTCGTCGGGTTCGGATCAGTCCTTTAACAAGTCGTCGTAGATAGCCGAGAAGAGCCTGGTGCTGTGTACCAATGAAGATATTGGCTTTTGCCATCAAGGACGCAACTTAACCAACAATGGCCCGACCGCGCTTTGATCGGGTCATTGTTGCTATAGTCGAATCAATGATTAAGTCTTTGGCTTACACCCTTCTTCTTACCTAAGCGAGCGCCCAGCGACGCTCGCTCTACCTCCTGTGCCCTTGGCCAGGAGGTTTTTTATTGGTGTTTTGAAATGGTATGGGCCCTAGACACGTTCCAATTGGAGGATCTGATGGCCGAGAGGCTAGTAATCTTCGATACGACCTTGCGAGACGGGGAGCAGTCCCCTGGCATCTCTTTGGATGTACACGAGAAGCTTGAAATTGCCGAGCAACTAGCACGACTCGGCGTCGACTATATAGAAGCGGGATTCCCTGTCTCTTCGCAAGGAGACTTTGAAGCCGTTCAGGCAATCGCAAGGAACGTGCATGGTCCTGCCATTGCCGGCCTGTCAAGGACCCACCTAGCAGACGTAGATCGCTGCTGGGAAGCGGTCAAGGACGCTGATTTGTCCCGCATCCATATTTTCATATCTACGAGTCCTAGCCACATGGAACATATGTTGAAGATGGATAGAGCTCAAGTCCTCGAAGAGACCAGGTCAGCCGTGTCACGTGCTCGTCATCACACCGATGATGTAGAGTTCTCACCCCAAGATGCCACCAGAACACCGCTAGATTTCATGATAGAGGTGCTCCAAGCGGCGGTTGACTCCGGGGCGACGACCCTGAACATTCCTGACACCGTCGGATATGGCATCCCTTGGGAATTCGGCGATCTTATTCGCTATGTTGGCACCAACGTCAGAGGCAAATACATCATCTCTACGCATTGCCACAATGACCTTGGACTGGCCACGGCCAACAGTCTCGCCGGAATTCAAGCCGGGGCGCGCCAAGTAGAAGTATGCGTCAACGGACTTGGCGAGAGAGCAGGGAACGCCTCATTGGAAGAGGTTGTCATGGCGACAAAGATAAGGGCAGATCTCTTCGCTAACTTTACGAACGGCATAAATACCGAAGAGATAAACCGAACTTCGAGGCTCGTCTCACGGTTGACAGGCTATCCAATTCAGTACAACAAGGCAGTCGTCGGACGTAACGCATTCGCCCATGAATCAGGGATTCACCAGCATGGCGTCCTCTCTGATAGGTCAACCTACGAGATCATCGACGCCGCAACCGTCGGTCAAAAAGGTTCTCAAATTGTGCTAGGCAAGCACTCTGGCCGCCACGCCTTCGCCGATACATTGAAGAACCTAGGGTTAGAGGTCTCCGGCGAAGCTCTAAATGCGGCCTTCAATCGCTTCAAAGAGCTCGCAGATCGAAAAGTCGAAATCACCGACGCCGATTTAGAAGCGATAGTCGCTGAAGAACTAGGAACTGCAAATGTCGACTCTTTCATCCTCGACGAGCTCGAGGTGCGCGGTGGCACCTCCTCGACGCCAACGGCAAAAGTCATCATCTCGACCAGAGGCGTAAAGCTCGAATCTGAAGCCGAAGGAGACGGCATGATAGACGCTGCCTGCAAGGCTATTGCCAAGGCGACTTCATCAGACGCCAGGCTCGTAGGTTTCAATGTTTCCTCGGTGACCGGTGGAATCGATGCCCTAGGAGACGTCGTAATACAGCTGGAGCAGAATGGCTCTCGAGTTTCAGGACGCGGCGTATCCACAGATGTGGTAGAAGCCTCTGCTCGGGCTTACCTATCTGCAATTAATCGGCTCGCAAGGGCAAAAGAACGCTCGACCTCGTCCGCGTCAGAGATTACTCCGTAGTTTCATCAATGAGTCAATGTATGCCCCCTTCGCCCCATTGGAGGGGGCATACAAGATAACAAAGGGTCTCGGAAATACGAATCGAACATTCCTCGGTGGTCAATCCGAGCCACCAAAACAGTTTTGCCGCTGGTGGACCCGAGAGAGCACCGCACGAAATGGCGA
>JAKBHQ010000508.1 GCA_021836665.1 Thermoplasmata archaeon | reverse complement strand
GTCTGTTTGAGGTCCTGGCGATCAGGTAGATTGCCCCCGTAGCTCAGGGGATAGAGCATCGGTTTCCTAAACCGTGTGCGCAGGTTCGAATCCTGCCGGGGGCACTTTGTATTCTTTCTTCGACCTACTGCTGATCAACTGATTCGATCCCATGAGGCATAACCGAACGCCGTCCCTTTTCTAGTCAGATTTGTGTGGACCCGTTGAAACATTTTGATGGCGCCTATATTCGTCGAGCAAATAACCAAAGTTCCAGAGCAGGGTGTTTTGCTTCCGGCGTCCGATTGCAGCGCAGGTTTAATATTAGCCAAGGAAGTACCTCTTCAGAAATTGTCGGTTTCGCCGGAAGTTATTTTGATGCGATTAACTAAGTCAGGCTAAAAAGATGTGCTGTGGCTGATCTGTCATCGGCTGACGAGCCTTGTTCTGGAGCTTAGATTGACCTTCGATTGCCAGACGGGGAACAGAGCCTGGTGTAGGTCCCTAGGGAATACGCACTGCAGCGGCAAATACCGTGGGACATGTCGCTTTAGGTTGTAGTTTTGCTCTGTTGACTCAGTTTTGTAAAGGTACGGACCCTGGTTTATCTTCGTTCGGGGACAGTGCTTGGCTATTAGGGAACTTTTCAAGCCGAGGCTCGTTGGTAATTGTGAACACCGTGTCTAGTGACAATTTTCGCCTAGCTCGCCCTTTAGTGTTGTAAGCAAAGTTGCGCACATGCCAGACCGATTCTTGCTTGGGGTTTAAAGTGACGAAGTCGCAATTAGGGATTAGTGATGAATGAGTAGGAACTCAGCCCAGGGATGGGAAGAAAGCGACACGAACCGCGGCCTCAAGGAGATGTTCTCCGCATTTGAGGTGATCCCCTTTAGATGGGTATGGACCGCTGCTATGAGCGGAAACTCAGGCCGATTTGCCGTTATTCTCGTGGCGGGCTGGGAAGCTTATCGCCTAGGCCATCATTCATCGTTTTGGCCGAGCATGGTGAGCCTGCTGCTTCTCATTCCGTCGATGTTTTTCGGTTTATTCGCTGGAAGTGCCGCGGATCGGAGAAATCGAGCCCGAATGGCCGCTGGCGGACAGCTGGTGAATGCAGTTAGCTGTGCCCTGGCAGCGATATTCGCTGCGACTGGAGAGCTTAATCTTTTCTACCTGCTTGTTTTCACCGCCGCCGTAGGTATAGGAAATTCAATCCAGGGGCCAGCATGGCAGGCAATGATTCCAGATCTGGTTGGTCGGGATCGACTTCTTAATGCCAGCATGACGGCTCGAATAGCACAGCAGGGGGCGGAGCTTACCGGACCAGCTATCGCCACAGTTGTCCTGACTGGATGGGGCCCGAGCGAGGCATTCATGCTTTGTATGGGCTTTTATCTGGCTGGTGTTGGAATGCTCTGGCATATTCGGCATGAGGCGATGACTCCAGAAAGGATTACAGAGCGTCCCCGGGTCGTGGGTCAGGTTGTCGAGGGATTTGAATATATCAGAAAGAAGGCCCCACTTGCCACGATGTTGGTTTGGGTCGGACTTCACTGCAGCCTAACCATGGCTTCGGTAGGGATACTACCGGCCGTAGCGACGACGAATCTAAATGGAAATGCCGGGGCATACGGCCTGCTGTTGACGTCCTTTGGACTTGGTTCGGTGATCGGGCCTTTGTTTATGATGGCACTTGGACGTCGGTTGCCAGCGGTACCTATCCTGTTGGTCTCTGGGGTGCTGAGCGGTCTGCCCTTGGTTAGCTTGGGTCTAGTCCACAACCTGGGCGTCGACATAGTCTCAGCTGCGATCGCAGGCGGTGCACAAGCGGTTTTCATGGCAGGAATATATTCGGCCAATCAAGGTGCTTCGACGGATCTCATGCGGGGTCGAGTGGCAAGTGTGCAGCTATCATTGACCACCGGCACCATGGGTATAGTCGGAATTGTATGGGGTGCTCTGGTGGCCCTAGTATCTCCCGGCATAATCCTCGCCCTGCCAGGAGCGATGTTCGTATGCGCTTGTGTTCCCTTTGCCTTGAAAAGACACGAGATTACCAGGGCATTGGAGTCAAATGCGGACGAATTTAAAGGAGGCATCTAGGTCGTGCCGATGCCGATGGCCGGGATGTCTTCGCAACCCTATGTCCTAGCTGCGCTGGTTTTGATTGGATTTCTGGTGGTAGTGGGCGGAGCGACTATCGTAGTTGGCCGACTGAACCGGAAAAGGGACCGGGGCAAAAGTGGCGAGCCAAGACGCTAATTTAAAGCGACAATTTCAATGGCTACAGTTGATTGCCGGATTGTGGCTGGACTTAGAACTCCGGGCCTTTCCTGGTTTTGCCCAAAATCACACCTTATCGACTAGGTCTAAAGAATCCAACCGGCCTGAAAATAGCCCGGAGAAAAGTCAAACCAATTCGGTATTGTTACTTTACTGCGCATAGTTGGCCAGCTAAAGAGTGACGCCAGCATTGCAATTTTGCCGACAGGCAGATGACGTGACCGGTCTAGTCGCAAGTCACCCTTGGGCGGGGTCTTGCAGTATGGGTTTCCTGGATATCCATTCCGCCGACGATGACGCCCCGAGGTGGCTATTGATTTAAGTACCTCGGGGCGTAATTTATAGCGGCGAACCGCTACGCCATCTTTCTCTTTCGCAGCCATTGCCCGAATAACCCAAGTCCGCTCAATGCGAACGCTGATGCTATAACCCAGTACAGCTCGGACGACCAAGGCTTACCGGTATCGGCGGTTGGAACCACTATCGTCGTGGGCCCGGCTGAAGCTGGCGTCGCAGACTGTGTCGTATTCGGGGTCGTATTCGGGGTCGTATTCGGGGTCGTATTCGGGGTCGTATTCGGGGTCGTATTCGGGGTAGGAGGGGTGGTCGTGGTAGTAACTGACCCAGTGGTTGCCGCAGCCACCACGGTGCATTCGTTATTCGAGTCGCTTCCAGTTTCAGTGCTCGTTGAGAATGACCCCCCTTGCGGAATGTATGCCGTTCCGTAGCAGTAAGTGCCTGGCAAGGTTGGAGTGAAGCTTCCGGAGGTCGCCGAGCCATTCGACAGGGTCGTAGTGGAATTTAGTGTACCGCCAGAAGTGGGGGAACAAGAGCTAACGTTTGGTCCGCAAATGTAGAACTGGACCGAACCGGTCGGAATCCCGCCAAGGGGCGTAGTGGTCAAAATGGCATGGTCTGTGATGCTACCACCAACGGGGATCGTCGGAGCCGAGACCGAAGTTGCTATCGAAGTAGCAGCACTCGTGGAAGCGGCGGTGCAAGTTGGAACGGAAATCACGTTTGCTTCTAGAGTGACCGCTCCATTTCTAGCGAGTACCCTTCCGTTGACGTTTGCACCGGTCAACAAGCTTGCAGAGGTTAGAGCCAGGATTGTGCCATCAAACTTGGAGTTAGTTCCTAAAACTGCCGAACTACCTACTTGCCAGAAAACGTTACACGCCTGAGCACCCCCGGTGAGGGTAAAGGTGCTGTTTGAAGCGGTAGTTAGTGTAGAGGTTGTCTGAAAGATGAAGA